>CAYLIN010000129.1:0-3370 GCA_964383725.1 uncultured Azospirillaceae bacterium
TTTTTTGTAAAATTTATTAATTTATTGAAGGAAGAATCATGAAAATTACATTATCTGGTAATCAAGTTGATATTGGAGATAGACTCCGCGCTCACGTTGAAGAAAATGTTCTAAACGCTGTAAATAAATATTTCCCGGCTCCTGTCAGCTGCAGTGTTTCTTTCACAAAAGAAGGGGATAACTTCAGTGCTGAAGTTACAGTTCACCCGGCTAAAAACATTATCTTAAAAGGAACAGGCGTTGCTGGAGATCCTTACTCTGCATTTGATGCTGCAAACGAACACATTGCTACACGTCTGCGTCGTCACAAAACAAAATTAAATGACCATAAAGGTAAAACAGGTTTAGCAGAAGTTGCTAACGAAGCTGTTTTCTCTCTGAACGAAGATGCTGAAGAGATTGACATTGACGATGCTCCGTTGACAATCGCAGAATTAGAAGCAAACATTCCGGTTTGCACGGTTTCTGAAGCTGTTATGTTCATGGATTTGAATAACGAAAGCGCTCTGATGTTCAAAAACAGTGCCAATGGTCAATTCAACATGGTATACCGTCGTAAAGATGGCAACATCGGTTGGGTTGAACCTAAAGCATAGTCAACGTTTTTAATAATACAAGGCTTCTGAATTATGAATATTTCGGATATAATAACCGAGAAAAATATTTTTATCGGCATAAAAGCAAATAACAAGCGTGATCTTTTACAAGAACTGGCCTCTCAAATGGCTAAAGTGACAAACTTGGATGAACGCACAATTTTTGAAACTCTTTTAGAGCGTGAAAATTTGGGTTCCACCGGTTTTGGAAACAAAACCGCACTCCCGCATGGCCGCTTTGACAACCTCAAAGAAGTCCAAGCATTCATGTTTCGTTTAAGCACACCGGTTGACTTTGAAGCCATCGACAACAAACCGGTTGACTTGGTTTTTGCTCTGCTTTCTCCTGAAGATAGCGGTGCAGACCACTTAACAGCCTTGGCAAAATTGTCACGTATATTAAAAGACGAAGCATTGAGCAACAAGCTCAGACAAATGTCTGACAAAACAGAGATTTATGCTTTGTTAAACAATCAAGATTAAAAAAAAGCCTCGCAAATGCGAGGCTTTTTTAATGAACACTATACGGTTCAAAATCATTTTGTCGCGCCACAATAAACGCAAAATCCCGATTATCCGTTGCAGCAATACGCTCTCCATCCGCTCCGCAAATTAACCACATCGGCTTCCCATCAAAAACATCCTGTTTAATAAAGGCCGTCCGTTCATCATCTTGCCCATCTAACTCAGCAAAATATTCTGAAACTTCTTTCAATCCTAATTTTTCTGACATTTCTATTCTTTCTATTTAACATTTAGCAACAATTTCATAATATAATTATACGTAATAATTTCTAAGAAAAAGTTTCAAATACGGGATTCATTGGCATGTTTATCAGTTTAAACAAAAAAATCATCTACAGCATTATCATTTTCTTTTTCATTACATCTATTATCTTTGTATCTACTTTTTATATGATATATGGAAACAAAATTCAAGAAGAGCAACTAACAAATATTCAAAGAAATCAACAATACATCAATTTATTGTTCAAAAACATCAACATAAACAAGATCTTTCGTCAACTGATTGATGAAAATCCCAACATCAAAATCTCTGACCCCAGCATCTATGAAAACCTGTCCCAACAAACAGAAGAAAAACAAATAACCACACTGAAAACAGAACAACAACGTATTGCAGCCATCAATGAAAGCTACAACAAACGCTATGCAGCCATTAATGAAAGTATCAAAATCTTTTGCATCAGCTCAATTTTAATCATCATGGCTATTCTTCTTTTAACATACCTACTTGCCAACTGGATTTTAACCCCGCTAAACAAAATCACACAAACAGCACAAGAAGTATCCAACGGCAATTTAAGCCCCCGCATCTCCAGAAACAAAAATCCCCGATTTAGCGACGAGTTAGATGTTCTGATAAATATTTTTAACCAAATGCTGGACAATTTGCAGCATTATATTTCAGAAATAAAAAGACAAGAAAACTTTCTTCAAGCTCTGATTGACAGTATTCCTGACGGCATCCGCGTCATAGATAGTGACTACAATATTTGCCTTGCCAACAAAGCTTACTATAAACAAGCCGGCTCAAAAAAATGCAAAAAATGTCACTTAGCTTCACACAAACGCAAAATCCCGTGTGATCCGGTTTCCCATCATTGTCCATTGCACGAAATATTGAACAATGACCTTAAAAACATCAAAGTCATTCAACAATTTTCTCACCATCCGGAACGTCACCTGTCTATTAATGCCGCCCCCATAGAATATGACGGAAAAAAACAATACATTGTTGAATCAATCCGTGACCTAAGTGAAGACATTAACTTTTCTCACCAACAAAAACTATCGTCTTTGGGCTTTTTATCAACCTCCATCGCCCATGAAATGAAAAACCATCTTGGGGCCTTACGCATCATTCTTGAGCGTTTAATTGACAAACACTATACTCAAATAAGTGATGACAACGAAGAAAAACAACAAATGCTGCTGATTTATAATGAGCTGATTAGTTGCATCGCAGTTCCCGAACGTTTATTAAAATTAACCCGTTCAAACGACAATGCCATTCAAGATGTTAACATTAATGATACCCTCCTTGATGTTATCAGCCTTCTTGATTTTGAGGCCAAAAGCAAAGGGATGGATATTACGTTTATCCCCTCTCCATCCAATGCCAACCTGACCGGTAATGAAGCGGACTTCAAAATGGCAGCCATTAATCTGATATTAAATGCGCTAAAAGCAATGAAAGCTGATGGAACATTAACAATTTCCGTTGAAGAACACCAAGACAATATCAAAATAAACTTCTCAGACACCGGCGTAGGCATCCCACCGGAAAACATTCAACGTATTTTCGAACCATTTTTCTCTGATGGGCAAGAAAACAAACAAAAAGGGAATGGTCTGGGATTATCCATCACCAAAACCATCGTCGAAAACTTCGGTGGTACAATCAGTGTACGCAGTAAACTCGGTGTTGGAAGTTGCTTCACTCTTTCTTTTCCAACAACAAAAAAACTTGCAAAAAAGAAATTATAGGTTTATTAATAACCCAACATAAATAAAAAATGAAGGATTTAGAATGAGCAAAGAAGAACTTCTTGAATTGACTGGTGAAGTTATTGAAAAGCTTCCCAATGCTATGTTTCGAGTCAAGTTGGAAAATGGCGTTGAAATTTTGGCTCACACAGCCGGTAAAATGCGCAAATTCCGCATCCGCGTTATGGTCGGAGATAAAGTTGATATCGAAATGACCCCGTATGACTTGACTAAAGGCCGGATTACATTCCGCCACAAAGATT
>CAYLIN010000130.1:0-1340 GCA_964383725.1 uncultured Azospirillaceae bacterium
CTTCTTCAACATTACGAGCTGCACCAAGTAATCTTTTAGGGCGTTGTAAAGCATTAGCATCAACACCACCGGTTAAAACTTTACCAGAAGAAGGAATAACTGTATTATAAGCACGGCCTAAGCGAGTGATTGAATCCAGCAAAATGACAACATCTTTTTTTGTTTCAACCAATCTTTTTGCCTTTTCAATAACCATTTCTGCAACTTGAACGTGGCGAGAAGCCGGTTCATCAAAGGTAGAAGAAATAACTTCCCCTTTAACAGAACGGGTCATATCGGTCACTTCTTCAGGACGTTCATCAATCAAAAGCACAATCAAATAACATTCAGGATGATTGGTGGCAATTGCGTGAGCAATGTTTTGCAACATAACCGTTTTACCGGTACGCGGCGGTGCCACAATTAAACCACGTTGACCTTTTCCTTGCGGAGAAATGAGATCAATCACACGGGTTGTGTAGTCTTTTTCGCCATTAATAATATCAAAATCCAATTTTTGGGTCGGATAAAGCGGAGTCAGGTTATCAAAATTGACACGCAGTTTTGATTTTTCCGGATCTTCAAAATTAATTGAATTAACCTTCAGTAAGGCAAAATAACGTTCATTATCTTTGGGAGCGCGAATTTCACCTTCTACAGTATCACCGGTGCGTAATCCGAATTTTTTTACTTGAGCGGGAGACACGTAAATGTCATCAGGACCTGCCAAATAATTGGATTGAGCAGAACGTAAGAAACCAAAACCATCTTGCATGACTTCAATTGTTCCTTCACCATAGATGGTTTTATCTTCACTGGCTACTTTTTTAAGAATAGCAAACATTAGGTCTTGAACACGCATGGAAGATGCGTCTTCAATGCCAAGTTCTTCCGCCTGTTTTAACAGTTCAGTCGGAGATTTTTGTTTTAGATCTTTTAAATTCATAGAAACCTTGATTGTTTTTATTAAGGAGGGATTGAAGATTTTATAGTATGATCTTATTTGATTGTCAATGAAATTGATATAAAGGATATTGGTGAAAGTTATAAACAGCCCCGCAGGGCCAATTAAATATATTTAAAATGTTTTAGTTGTTTGTATATGCCTGTGATGTATGTGCATAAGTTTTTATAAATAGAGTTATGCAGAATAAACATCATTGTTGATAACATTTTGGACGAATCCGAAGACCGATTTTTAAATTTTGTGAAGAATCAATATCAGAATCCTGCAAACATGAATCTTTACTTTATGTTAATAAATTTTCTTATACACATGGCAGGGATAAAAACGTTCCCTGTGTGTAAGTCTTTATATTAAATTTTACTTTGCGGTGATAAAAATGTATAACCTTGGTAAA
>CAYLIN010000130.1:1440-3363 GCA_964383725.1 uncultured Azospirillaceae bacterium
AAGTCTTTATATTAAATTTTACTTTGCGGTGATAAAAATGTATAACCTTGGTAAAAGGCTTATTTATGCACAGAATCACTGTGATTTGTTGATAAGTGAGTCAAGTGTTTGAATCGAGGTTTAAAAATGAAACTCGTTGCTATTACAGGTTCTATCGGGTGCGGAAAAACAACAATTGCAAAAGTTGTCAAACAACTTGGTTATCCTGTTTTTGATGTTGATGGTTGGGTGAGACGTCTTTATTTTAATAAGGATTTTATTAAAGCTGTTGCAAAAGCTTTTCCTCAGGTTCGTGAAGGTGAGGGGATTAATAAGCGCCGGTTAAGAAATGTTGTCTTTTCTGATAATAATGAATTGAAGAGACTGGAGGCGATGATTCATCCTTTTTTGAAAGATTATTTGAAATATAGCATTCGCAAATATGCTCAAAATTGCGGAATTTTCTTTATTGATGTTGCTTTGTTGTTTGAAATGGGATGGGACAGGTATTGTGATTTTATTATCGTCGCTGATGTTGATTATGATATTCAAAAACAGCGGGTGATGAAACGTGATAATGTTTCTGCCGAAGATTTTGATAAAATTAATGATATCCAGATGAAAAATGAACATAAAATTCGTTTGGCTGATATTGTGGTCAGAACGGACAAGTCTCTGAACTTGTTAAAAGCAGAGATGATTGACATTATAAAAGGATTGGAACAAGCCTATGAGTAGAGAGATTGTTTTTGATACGGAAACAACAGGGTTTGAATATGCAAAAGGGGAAAGACTGGTTGAGATAGGAGCTGTTGAACTTATTAATCATGTGCCGACAGGTGTGACTTATCATCAATATATTAATCCAGAAAAAGAAGTACCTGAAGAGGCTTTTAAAGTTCATGGGCTTTCTTATGATTTTTTGAAAGATTATCCGACTTTTGATAAAGTTGCTGATGATTGGCTTGGTTTTATCGGTGATGCGACATTGGTTGCTCATAATGCTTCTTTTGATATTAATTTTATGAATTATGAATTGAAGCAATTGGGAAAAATTCAGATGGAATGGAGCAGGGTGGTTGATACGTTGGAAATCGCTCGTGCATTATTTCCGGGGGCTCGTTGTAACTTAGATGCTCTTTGTAAAAGATATGGAATTGATAATACAAGTCGTACCCTTCACGGTGCTTTGCTTGATGCTCAGTTGTTGGCTGAAGTTTATCTTGAATTATTGGGGGGGCGAGAACCCAGTTTATTGCTTGATAGTGAAAAAAAGAAAAAAGCGGATTTAGGGGGTATTGAATCCGCTGTGAAGAATTTTAGAGAGCCGAGAATTTTTCCTTTATCAGAAGAAGAATTAGCTGAGCATAATGATTTTTTGGAAAAGAAAATCAAATCAGCTATTTGGAATAATTAGTTATTAGGTGAAATAACGGCATCGTTAATTTCGATTGTTTCGGAATTCGGTGTTAATGTATCTGAGGCTTGTTCAATAATAACGGCGCCGTTTTCAGGAGCTTGTTGTTGAGCTGCTGTCGGAGCGATGTTTTGCGGTTCCGGTGTGCTGACAATATAACCTTGCTCCACAATAATCGCATTGGCACTGTCAGGATTACCTACTGTTGTTGATGATGTTTGGGCATTTGCTCCGGCGTTACAACCAACGAAAACAAATGTTGATAATGATAATAAAGCTATAGTTTTTTTCATGATCTTCTCCATTTTTTGTTTGCGATAATTTTCATATATGTTTTGTTTTATTTTTTTCAATAAAACTATATTGACGAAAGCCTGTTTTACGTTAAAATAATAAAGTTTGATAAGAAAATAGGAGAAAGTTGTGGTTTTCGGTAAAAAATATCTTATTTGGGATTTGGATGACACTTTGTATCTGCGGACACCAGAATGGGGTGATTTGCTTGATTATACTATGGCTCAGGCTTT
>CAYLIN010000131.1:0-3300 GCA_964383725.1 uncultured Azospirillaceae bacterium
AAAATAGTTTAGTTAATAATTTTGTTTTGAACTAAACCTATAATAAAAATTGACAAAAAGCAAGAAAAATCAGGCAACAAAAAGATCTTTTATCTTGTCAAAAAAGCTTTTGGCTTCCGGTTGACATGTATCATCTTTGCTGATTGAGCGAAACTCTTCCAATAATTCTTTTTGCCGTGCCGACAGATTGACTGGTGTTTCGACCCGCAATTTAACAAACAAATCACCTCGTTTGTTTGAACGCATCATGGTCATGCCCTGGTTTTTAATCTTAATCACTTGGTCATTCTGAGCACCGGCTTCAACCGAAAGCTCTATTTTTTCCCCATCAATCGCAGGGATTTCCAGTTTTCCGCCTAATGCCGCACAACACATTGAGATAGGCACGCGTGTATATAGGTTAGCCCCTTCTCTGCTGTATAATTTATGCGGTTTTACGGTTATGAAAACATATAAATCGCCGTTTTCGCCACCACGACTGCCGGCTTCTCCGGCTCCGGCGATGCGCATTCTGGTATCGTCTTCAATACCGGCAGGAATTTTAACTTTAATTGTCTTTTCTTTATGCAGAACACCCGCACCCTTACATTTCGCGCAAGCCTCTTTTACAACATGTCCGGTTCCATGGCATTTTGGACATTCCTGTTCAACAATAAAAAAGCCGCCTCGCTGCATTCTGACTTTGCCGCTTCCGTGACACATTTCACAAACGGGAGCTTCTTTGCCATCTTTAGTCCCGTGTCCATGACATTCCTCACACGTTTCTGTCGAAGGAATTTTGATTTCTTTTTCAACGCCGGCAAAAGCCTCTTCAAGTGTGATTTCCATATTATAACGAACATCGGCACCACGACGCGCATACGACTGACGACGAGCACCGCCACCCATAAAATCAGAAAAAACTTCGGAAAAGATATCAGAGAATCCACCGGCACCAAAGTTAAACTCGAATCCGCCGAATGGATTGCCACCACTGCCCATGCCGCCGGCAAAAGCCTGTTTGCCATAGCGGTCATAAGCTGCGCGTTTTTGCTCATCTTTCAAAACTTCATAAGCTTCGTTGATTTCTTTAAACTTCTGCTCCGCAACCTTATCGTTCGGATTGCGGTCGGGGTGATACTTCATTGCCAAACGGCGAAAAGATTTCTTTATCTCATCATTGCTGGCGGTCTTGCTGACTTCCAAAAGCTCGTAATAGTCCGTTTCTTCGCTCATTTTTAACACTTTGATTTTGAAAATTAACTTAAGTTAATTTGTATTTAAGTTTTAAATTCGCTAAAGTCAAGCAATTCAACATTTTTTAACAAAACACTGGACAAAAGTTTTTTTATTTCCTATGGTGTGAATGAAACTTAATATTTATTAAATTATATGTACAACATTATGAACAGAAGCATTCTAGATTTAGAATACAACTATCAAGTCTTTATTCTTGACTTGTATGGTGTTATCTGGAAAGGAACTGAATTTTTCTCCAGAGCTTTAGCGCACATGATTACTCTGCGTATGGACGGCAATAAAATCATTCTTCTTTCTAATTATCCCTGTCTGTCGGCAACCGTCGAAAAAATGTGGGAAGAAAAGGGAATGGTGAAAGGCTTTCACTATGACAGCTTGATGACCTCCGGACAAGCCGCACACAACCTGATGGTCCAAGAGAAAAAGCCGGTTCAATACTGGTTAGTCGGCTATCATCCGCTTGACATTTTTGAAGGAACACCATATGTCCAAGCAAAATCACCGGCATCTGCCGATATTATTTTTGCCGGTGAACCCATGTCTTTTATCGACGGTGTATGGAAAGAACAAGAAAGCATCGGTTCCTACGCTGCTGAACTGGACAAGCTTTTGCCGCTTAAAAAAACAATGCTCTGCGTTAACCCTGATCGTCTCAGTCATTCTAACCAAACCATCGGAATGGCCGCACGTGCGGGAGCTCTCGCTGACTATTACGAAAAGAATGGTGGAACCGTTCGTTATATCGGCAAGCCTGACGCTTCTATTTTTGAGGCTGCCCTTGCTGAAGAAACCGTTGACCGTTCGAAAATCGTTATGGTGGGAGACATGCTTGAAACAGACATCCTTGGCGGACAAAATGCAGGCATTGACACCATCCTCACATTATGTGGTGTAACGTATGAACGAATGATCAAAGCCGGAGAAACTGATATTTCTCTCTTTGCTAAAAAGATGGGCATCATTCCGACACACTACATTACCATGTTCTAAGAAAAACCCCTTGTTCTACAGAAACAAGGGGTTTTGTTTAATCAATAACCTCGTTGGCATAAACGCCATATATGTTTTGTTTCGGGACCCACCCCTCAATGGTTCCGAATTTAATCCGGCAAAAGGCATTTACTGCCGGACATTTAACGATTTCACCGACAACTTCATCCTCAACCTTCGCAATGACTTTTGACTTGTAGTCAGCTTTTTCATAAATATTATTTTCACCGGGGGTTGTCACCTTTGCACAACGTTTGCCGGCAAGCATGGATTTATGAACCCAAGATTCCGATCCTTGCCAATCTTTGATTTTTCGCCATAGTTCAAATTCGGCAATGATTTCTACCGGAGCGGATTTTTGCATATAAACCCATTCTATCGGATAACGAGCACCCGGGCCGGAACGTGCATTAATATGATTGGAACGCAAAGACACAAAACGCGGTAATGTCAATCCGGTTTCTCCCTCTTCTGCTCCTTCTTGAGCAAAAACAAGGCTGATTGAAAAAAGAAGGCTTGCTAAAACACCAAAAATTATCCGCATTTTTCTACCCTTTTTAATTCTTTGTTATTCTCTTGAGGCTTATTATGACTACATTGTGTGAATAAAACGTAAAAATAACAAAAGTAAGAGGAAAAATTTATGGATATTTTAGAAACAGCGCAAAACCTTATCAAATTTCGCACAGAAACCGGAAATTGCGAAGAAATCAATAAGTGTTTGGATTATATCAAGAGCCTGTTTTCGCAAACAGATGCCAAAGTCGATATTTTTCGAGCAGATAAAAA
Source organism: uncultured Azospirillaceae bacterium (assembly GCA_964383725.1). GTDB lineage: Bacteria > Pseudomonadota > Alphaproteobacteria > RF32 > CAG-239 > CAZU01. Next base: position 3,019 of record CAYLIN010000131.1, read on the forward strand.
AAACGCTCCGGTTATTTTTATTCGCAATACCGATAGTGAAGATTTTGACGTTTTGGTTTTGGGACATGTCGATGTTGTTCCGGCTGATGATGAGATGTTCTTACCTTACATCAAAGACGGAAAAATGTTTGGCCGCGGGACCTTAGATATGAAATCTTTTGCCGCCGTGGCGCTTAATTCCATGGAATATGTTTTGCAGCATAAATTGTCACTCAAGTTTGGCGTTATCTTATCCACCGACGAAGAAAAAGGCAGCAAAGGAACGGAAGCTTTCTTAAAAGC
>CAYLIN010000132.1:0-3293 GCA_964383725.1 uncultured Azospirillaceae bacterium
TCTGACTACCCCTACCAATCAAAATCCTGAACTTTATGGTTCAGGATTTTTTGTTTGCGCAAATGACGGATACTTGTTATGTTGTGTTAACGTTTATGTTTCGTAGGAATAATAAATGCAGAGTGTCGAATTATATCAGCAAGAACGTTATGAAGAGGCGGAAATTTGTGCGAAGAAAGAGTTGGTTTTAAACGCTCGTAATCATAATTCTTTGCAGGTGGTCGGTAATGTCTGTTTTATTCGTGGTGATTTTTATGGGGCGTTAGCGTTTTATCGTAGAGCATTATGTTGTGGTGGAAATAAGGCAGATTTATTTAATGTGGCCAACACTCTTTTCCAGCTGAAAAAATATCACCAATCACTGCTTTGGGTTCAAAAGATTTTAATGGTGGATGAAGCGTATTTTGAGGCGCTGCTTTTGCGGGGGCAATGTTTTTTGGCTCTGGAAAAAACAACGGATTCTATAAGCTGTTTTCGTCAGGCGCTGCAATACAATAACAAAAACTGCTGGTTGTTTAATTATCTGGGACAGGCCTTGCAGAAAAACGGTAATTATGAGGATGCGTTGGAAGCTTCTTTGCAGGCTGTCAGATTAAGTGGTGGAGAGGATTCTCAGCATATAAATTTTGCCTATGCCGTATATGAAATCGCACTTGAAATCGGGGGGGATTCGATACGAAAATTTATTGATAAATGGTATAGTGAGTATGCTGAAAATCCAATAGTCAAATATGCTGTTGCAGCCATCGATTCTAATAGAGAAATAGTAAAATCAGACCTTTCATATGTGCAAAAAATGTTTGATATTTTTGCGGATGATTTTGAAGAAACTTTGCAAGGACTTGATTATCAGGTTCCTGCGTTGATTGCCGAAGAATGTTTGAGTATTTATCGGAAGAAAAAACTTACAAATCCTGTGATTTTAGACATGGGCTGTGGTACTGGATTCTGTGGAAAATTTTTGGATTCTTTGTCATTAGAAATGGATTTGGAGGGTGTAGATATCTCTTCTGAAATGTTAAAAAAAGCAGCGGAAAAAGATGTGTACAAAAGTCTTGTTTGCAATGACATTGAACGTTTTTTTTCAAAAACGGATTCCCTCTATCAGATTATTATTGCCGCTGATGTTTTGACGTACTTCGGATCATTGGAAAATATATTTTTTCAGGTTAAAAAACATCTTCAAAAAAATGGAACTTTTATCTTTTCCATAACTCAAAATACGACCGGTAAAGATGATTATTTTTTGCATATGTCAGGGCGTTTTTCTCATGCGGAAAATTATATCAAAAAGTTGATTGTTGAGAACGATTTCATCTTGAAAAAACAAAGGAATTGTAAACTTCGTAATGAGGGGAATTCTTCGGTTTTAGGGTGGATTTTCAGTATAGAAAAAAGCTCCTGAATTCAGGAGCTTTTTTTGTTTTCATCTATCAAAGAAAAACTATTTAGAAGATTTTTTTGTAGATGTTTTTTTGCAAGAAGCTGTTGTGCTTTTTTTAGCTGTTGAAGTCTTCTTAGATGAAGAAGATTTGCAAGAGTTGCTTTTGCAATTTTTGTTATTCAATTGCTCAACAGCCATAGCCCAAAAATACTCATCTTGACCTTGCGGACAACCGGCATTTTGCCAATTGTAGTAAGCTGCTTCTCTGATAGCATTTTCAAGATTTTTAATCATAGTAACTAACTCCAAATAAAATTTTATTGGTAAACACTATCAATATACAATTAAAATTTAATACGTCAATACTAATCGTCTGAAATTATGCATTTTATAAAATATTTTTTTTGACTGACTTAAAAAGCTTGCATTTAAAATTATAAGAAATTATAGATATAAAAACAGGCCTCGCGCTTAAAGTATTTAAGTCTAAATTATGGTGTTAATTTCAAGGAAATATTATATGGAAAATTTATTATCAAAAGAAGAAATGGAAGCCGTAATCAACGGTGATCACAGTAATGTTTTTGCAGTATTGGGGATACATAAGGATAAAGGCAGTAAAGAGGTTTTTATCCGTACATATCAACCTCATTCCAAATCCGTTGAAGTTATTGATAACAATAATAAATCCCTTGGTTTTATGACCAAATTAGACGAGCGTGGATTCTATCAAATTAATCTTGGTGCTATTGAAAATTTTGCCTATAAATTCCGCATTGAAAATGACATGGGATGTGTCTATGAAGCGGAAGATGTTTATCGTTTTCCCTCTACGTTAGGCGATATGGATGTATATCTTTTGGCTGAGGGAAATCATCTTGAGATGTATAAAAAACTTGGCGCTCATCCGATGGAAATAAATGGCGTCAAAGGTGTTAGTTTTGCCGTTTGGGCTCCAAATGCAAAACGCGTCAGTGTTGTTGGTGCGTTTAATAATTGGGACGGTCGTGTTAATGCTATGCGTTGCCACCCGAGCTGTGGTGTGTGGGATATTTTTGTTCCCGGAATTAGTGAAGGTGAACTGTATAAGTTTGAGATAAAAAGTCAGAATAATAACATTCTGGTAAAAGCAGATCCTGTTGCTTTTTATTCGGAAAAACGTCCGAATACAGCATCTGTTGTCTATGATATTAATCACTATAATTGGGCCGATTCCAATTGGATGGATTATCGTGAAGAACATAATTCATTTGATAAACCGATGTCGATCTATGAGGTGCATTTAGGGTCTTGGCGTCGTAAAGATGGTAATGAATATCTGACCTATCGTGAGTTGGCGGATACCTTGGTTCCTTATGTCAGCAATATGGGCTTTACTCATGTCGAGTTCTTGCCGTTGACAGAACATCCATTAGATTGTTCTTGGGGGTATCAGGTGATTGGCATGTTTGCGCCTACCAGCCGTTTCGGAACACCGGATGATTTGCGCTATTTGATTGATAAATTCCATCAGGCCGGTATTGCTGTTATTATGGATTGGGTTCCGGCTCACTTCCCGAAAGATGGACATGGCTTGAATGAATTTGATGGAACACACTTGTACGAACATGCTGATCCTCGTAAGGGTGAACACACCGATTGGGGAACAAAAATTTATAACTATGGTCGTACGGAGGTTTCAAATTTCCTGTGTGCAAGTGCGGTTTATTGGTTGAAAGAATATCATATCGACGGGTTGCGTGTTGATGCGGTAGCTTCAATGTTGTATTTGGATTATTCTCGCAAAAACGGCGAGTGGATTCCCAATGTTTACGGAGGAAATGAAAACATCGAAGCAATCGCTTTCTTGCGCCGTATGAATGAACTGGGATATTCACAAGTTAAAGGTGCTTTTACAGTTGCAGAAGAG
>CAYLIN010000133.1:0-3275 GCA_964383725.1 uncultured Azospirillaceae bacterium
CAATGTCATGATAAGCAGAAATAACTTTCGCAGTCTCATCCGCCGAATTTGCATAACCTTTTTCTTCAAAGTCACGCATAATCCGTGCTGTTGTTTGATAAAAGCACTTATTGGTCAAGATGCTTTTCTGCTTTTTATTGTTACTATCAATTATCATTCCTGTTAATCCATAGCTTTTCGTAAATTTTTTAGTATCACAAAATAATTTTATTTGCAAGCCCTTTATAACGCTTGCTTTACATTCAATATAACTCATTTAGTTTACCAAAATGTTAATTCAAGATAGACATTTCTAAAACCAAGCATTATCTTTTAAGCAATCGTACACAAAAGGAGATTGATATGAATAAAAAATTGATGATGGCTTTAGGTCTTGGTTTGGCGGCTTTTGATGCTGCCGCTGCTGACATGATCAAACTTCCCGAGCCGCAAAAAGACGGTGGTATTCCGCTAATGGAGGCTATCACCAAACGCCGTACCACCCGCGAATTCAGCGCTAAAAAAATTGACGATCAAACATTGAGCGATATTCTTTATGCCGCGTGGGGTTTATCTCATGACGGTAAGCGCACTATTCCGACCGCTCGCAATTTGCAAGATATGCAAGTTTATGTCATTAAAGCCGACGGCACTTTTCTTTATGACGGCGAATCCAACAGCCTAACTCATGTCAGTGATAAGGATTTACGTTCTTATTTCAACAAACAAGATTTTATGGCTGATGCCCCGTTAACTCTGCTTTTCACAGGAAAAGATCCGAAATATGCACCTATGCATGCCGGTTCTGCTTATCAAAATGTCAGCCTTTATACTGCTGGACGAGGCTTAAACAATGTCGTTCGAGGCATGTTTGATAAAGAAGGAATCGCCAAAGAGCTTAATATTCCCGAGGAAGAAGTGCTCATCAGCCAAACTATCGGCTGGCCTTATATGTAGTTGAAAAGCGGCTTTTCCTCCTTATATCAATAAAAAACAGATTAAAGGAGGAAAGCATGGCTGATATTCATTTGACGATTGATACTGCTAAATTTATCGATGATGTCGAGAAAAATACAACTCGTCCTTTATATGAACTGACACCGGAACAAGCTCGTCAGGTTTTGCTTGATGCGCAGTCTTTACCTGTCGCCAAACCCGCTGCAGAAATTGAAGACATTCGTATTCCGGTAGGTACGGACAGAGTGTTGCCGGTACGTATTGTTCGTCCGCATAATGCCCCAAAAGTTCTTCCGGTTATTTTCTACATTCACGGCGGCGGATGGGTTATGGGTGACGAAAAAACGCATGATCGCCTCATCCGTGAACTGGCCGTCGGAGTTGAAGCTGCTGTCGTCTTTCCGATTTATCCCCCTTCTCCGGAAGCCCGTTATCCGCAAGCCATTAAAGAAATGTTTGCCGCCTTACAATACATTGTTAAAGAAGCCGAAAGCCTTAATTTTAATACATCTAAACTCGTTGTTGCCGGAGACAGTGTCGGCGGAAACATGGCAACCGTTATGGCTCTTATGGCAAAGGAAAACGGCAGCCCTAAAATTGCTTTCCAACTGCTCTTTTATCCGGTTACAGATGCTAATTTTGATACACAATCTTATAATGATTTTGCCAATGGTCCATGGCTCACCAAAAAGGCAATGCAATGGTTTTGGGACGCTTACGCGCCTAATGAAGACCAACGCAAAGAAGTCACAGCCTCTCCGTTACAAGCTGATGTTCATCATCTTGAGGGATTGCCGCCAACATTAATTATTACGGCTGAAAATGATGTGTTGCGCGATGAAGGCGAAGCCTATGCACGCAAATTGATACAAGCCGGCGTTGATGTCAGCTCGGTTCGCGTCAACAACACAACGCACGATTTTGTAATGTTGAACGCCTTAGCAAAGAGTAAACCCGCTCGCTTAGCGCTGAATATGGCTATCGCCATACTACGGAGAGTGTTTTATAAAAGGAGTAATTAGACAGACACTGCCCTTCATTTTTTTCACTAAAAATCACCTATAGAATGCAAAAGGGGATTGTTGCTATCTATGCCGGATAGTCAAACGTCTCCTTTTCTGTTAAAGAAAAGAACTCAAAGACAAACTTTAACAAGAAAAGGAGAAAATGAGTATGTTTGAAAAATATATTTCACCACTCGGTTATCAAACCGATGAAGATGGAATCGACAGTTACGGTGTGAATCATAAAGATTTTTCTTTGCGTGACGAGCTTGAATATCAAAACGCGCGTGTTAACCGAGAACATGATTTGATTGCACAATATAACAATCAAGGTATTACAAAAGATTATCCGCAACAAGCAACCAATTTTTGGGGAACAAATGCCGATAATAATTATGGTTTCGGAAAATCGGATATCGGTTCTAATATTGAAAATGTTATGGTGCAAAGAACAGAAAATACTGTCCAACAGCCGCCTGTACGTCTACATCCTCAATATTGGGAAAACTCAACAGATGGAAAACGAGTTTACGAGGATGTTCTAAAAAATGAAGGAACTTTTATTCCGCAACCACAAAATATCTTTGACTATACAAAATCAGCACTTAAAGGCGGAATGAATTTAGTAACAAACTTCTTTCCAATAAAAAAGGCAAATTTAACGGATAAATATAAACATGCTTTTATGAATTGTAAACCATCTCAACACGGACAAGGTGGAGCCGATATTGCCAAATTAATTTCCAACTTAAGAGAATGGAATGATGTAAGGACTGGCGCAAATACAATTGACAGCAGTCAAGGAGATAACTATGCTAATAAAATAGGAAGATTTCTTGGAGGTAAATATCCGAGTGAGGATTGTGATAAACTTATCCAAAGATACATTAAAAAGAAGTATTAAAATATTTGGAAAAATACTTTTGTTAATAGCATTAATCGATATATGTTTTGTATCATTTTTACTTATATTTCAATCTTCGAACCTAATTGGTAAAATCAGAAATACATAGGAAAGACTTATATGAAATCATTCAAAAATATAGTAAAAAAAATTGGACAGTATTTAATAAAGCTTATTTTGTTTATTTTATCTCTTATCATTATCGGGGTTGTTGCCGGACTTACTTATTACATTGCTGTTGAATACCACTTTAGAGATAAGGATACGCAATTTATACAGGACTGTATGGCTGAAGGACATAGTGAGGAAGTCTGCAAAGGACGAGTGTATTAAAACAGCAAAACTTGTTTCACAAGTTCGCTCCGGCACACTCAGCCAACAAAAAAGCCGCCTCGAAGGCGACTTTTTTGATTGGTGGGTGTGACAAGGAT
>CAYLIN010000134.1:0-3184 GCA_964383725.1 uncultured Azospirillaceae bacterium
GCTTGCCCCGCAAGCTACAGAGAAAAGAAAGGAAAATGTCATGAGACATGGAATGAAACATCGCAAATTGAACATGGATACTAACGCTCGCAAGGCTTTATTCTCTAACCTGACCGCTGCTGTTCTGACCCATGAACAAATCAAAGTTACTCTTCCCAGAGCAAAAGAATTGAGAACCTTCGTTGACAATATGATTACTTTGGGCAAAAAAGGTCAATTGAACAATCGTCGCCAAGCTTTGGCATTTTTACGTGACAACGAAGTTGTTTCCAAACTTTTCTCTACATTGGCTGAACGCTACAAAGACCGCAACGGTGGCTACACCCGTGTTCTGAAAGCCGGCATTCGTTATGGTGACTGCGCTCCGATGGCTATCGTTGAATTAGTTGATCGTGACATCAACGCTAAAGGTGCTAAAGACTTAGCTCGCGTTGCTGCCGAAAGAGCAGCTGCTGCTGAAGCTGAAAAGGCTAGCGCTGAAGCCAAATAAGATTAATTAATCTTTCAAAAGCCGGTTTTACCGGCTTTTTTTATTATCCTTGACAAACACAAACAAACAGAAGATACTACAATCAAAATTAACCATTAATATATTATTATATGAAAAAAGTACTAAAAAGATTTCGCCACTACCAAGAGCTGAGGAAAAAGGAAAAACGGGGGCTTACACCGACAGAAGAACTCCTTTTATTGCGTCTTGGAGCAATAAGACCAAGCAATAAATACATCTTCTTTCTTTGTGAAAAAATAAAAAACAACTATTTCTTTTGCGAAGAAGATAAACCCAATTTCATTACCCAAACTTTCCGAAGTAAAGATATTTTTTCATTACTACGCTGCGGTGATGAAGAACTTATCTGCAATTGTCGCCTTCTGGAAAAATGGAATGCATATCTGAGTCACATTGTAACTCTTAAGCTTCACTACCAGAGCGAAAAAGGGAAACTTGATGAACACATTGCTTCTCAAGATGAAAATGGTAAAGAACAATTTCTTTCCGGTTACTTGTCCATCCTTGATGAACGACTTGCCCGCAAAGAACTCCAAGAGTTTCTTCCTTCTGCTAAAGTTATCGCCAGAGCAAAGGAACTCAACCTCCCTCACGTTCTGACAACCTATGAGTTGTTAAAACGCAAGACATCAAAAACGTGGCATATAGTTTTCAAGAAAGACTACTAAAAAAAAGCCGGTTAAACCGGCTTTTTTCTTTAATCTGTAATTTCAGCCTCATAGGCAAAAACAATTTTTGTATCTTCATCATTGTCTTCCACGCTAAGCTCACAAACTAACAATTTGTCAGCTTCTTGCATACTGTCAATAACTTCATCTGGAATCCCCTGAAGAGTAATCATATCCGTAGCATTGCGTTTCAAAACCGCTGTTTTTTCATCCAAATCCAAATTAATTGTAGGCATTAACGGCTCACCGGCGCGAGCATAAAGCAACAACATAGCTTCATCTTCATCATTAATCAAAAAATCATACATATCCAAATTTTCATCAGCCATTGCCGCATCCTCAATAAAATTTCTTAAAGCCGCCTCCATTATTCTGGGGGGAAGCAGAAGGCGGCCACAAACTTATAATATCATAAGTTTATAAATTAAACATAAATAACAATTGTTGAAGAAATGTTAATAGAATGCACAAACCAAGTGATTTTTTTTTATTTTTATATAGAATAACCGTAGAGGAAAAATATGAGAAACTTACTTAATCGTTTTATAGAACTTCTAAAATGGCCTGTTGCCATATATATGCTCATTTCATTACCGGCCTATGCTCAATCTCTATCTTACTTTCAATTCAGCAACTGGCGTTATATCGCTTTGTTCGGCGGTTTCTTTTTGTTTTTCATCGCCCGCGGAATGATGGACAACAACGCAAAAACAAGTATGGAAATCATTGCTCATGAACTAACACATGCTTTTTTTGCTGTATTAACCCTCCACAAAGTAACTGGCATTCGAGTTGCTCTCGACAATTCCGGCGGCAACATGTCTTTTGAGGGAAAAGGGAACTGGCTGATAATTATTGCACCGTATTTCTTCCCACTATTTGCATTCTTTTATATGATCGCTGTCAGTATTTATACCCATTTTGCTCCCATGAACTTACTTCTTAATGGTTTTATGGGCTATATGATCGGTTACCACATTGACACGGTTTGCTCACAAATACATGAAAAACAAACTGACTTGCCAAAAGTATCTTATCTCTTTTGCGTATTATTCCTGCCATCAGCCAACTTATGGACCATTGGATCTATGCTTGCATTTAACAGTCGCGGATGGAATGGCGTATTAATATACCAAAACCTGATTGCCCATCTAAACAGTAGAAACTTGGAATGGTTAATTAATAATATTTCAAACCTGTTCTAAAAGACAATTATCAGCATCCAAATGATACGGAACACCTAAGGTTAAAACATGCCTTGATGGAAAATGTCCGTAATTAAAATCTTTTACCACCGGCACATGAATATGGCGAACAAAATCATCAATTACCTCATCCAACGCCCCAAAGGTCGAGTTCGCATCCTCACATTCACTAAAACGCCCAAAGACAACCCCTTTAACATTTTTAAATGCAGGATTAAGACGAAGCTGCGTCAACATCAAGCTTATTTTATAAGGCTTTTCACACTCATCTTCCAACAACAGAATTTTATCATCCAGATTCGGATAATACGACGTCCCAGTCAAATCACTCAAAATACTCAAATTTCCACCTATAAGAACGCCATCCGCTAGTCCCCCGCGAAGCATCTTCCCTTCCCGAACGACAAACTTTCGTCCTTCCATAACTGCGAATAAATCACTCAAAACCTGACTATCCGGTTGTCCGGAACGAAATTCATATTCCCCCAAAAAACCACTGATATAAGGCAACCCCGCCTGCGTAAAAATCCCCATCTGAATAGAACTGGTATCACTAAAACCAATAAATGGTTTAGGATTATTTTTAATAACATTAAAATCCAAATACGGCAAAAGACGTAAAGAACCGGCCCCTCCATGAAGAGCAAATAACGCTTTAACCTTGCTATCACGATAAGCATCCATAACATCAGCAACTTTTTCTTTATCAGAGGTATCTGATAAACTTAAACCGTGATAACATGAAGCAATGTGCTGTAGCATTCTGTGAGTTGAGGAGTTTTTGTCTTGCCTCGTGGGGA
>CAYLIN010000135.1:0-3183 GCA_964383725.1 uncultured Azospirillaceae bacterium
TTACCTTACTGTACCTTTGAAAAACAAGAAAAGTCCTGCTGTGAAGCAGGGCTTTCTTTCATCCTGCAAACTCAAACACCTGTTGAGCCGAAACCTCTTTCGCCCCGCTCCGTTGATAATGTCATAAATTCTTCTTCCGACACAGCCTCAAATTCAGCATGGTACGGAAACGGCAATTCTACCTGAGCAATTTTATCCCCCGGATGTATTGTATAACAATAGCCGCTACTTTCTGTATTTGTGTTTAACAGCCCGATAATCAATTCACCGCGATAATCTGTATCTATTATCCCCGCAATTGTGATAATTCCATGTTTTATTGCCAATCCGCTACGAGAATTTACCCGAAACCACAACGGATATTCAGCCGCCAATTTTATTCCTGTCGGTATGCCTCTATGTTCTCCGGGATGTAAAGTTATCGGCTCAGCTATTGCTGCGCAAATATCAAAGCATGCAGCTCCCGCCGTGGCATACTTCAGATTTGCGTCATTTTCAACATAATGAGAAAGTTTTGTAAATTTAACTCTTGTAGAAATATAATCAACCATATCAAAACAACCTAAAAAAACAGTGCAGAGGATAAAATCCGCTGCACTGTAAGAAAGATTAAGCTAAACAGCCACAGCACCGACAAGCTTGCCGTGCGACTGATAACCGACCAACTCAAAATCTTCATACCGAAAATCATCAATATTTTTGATATTCGGATTGATTTTCATTGTCGGAAGCTCAAAAGGCTCACGAGACAGTTGCTCTTTCACTTGTTCAAAGTGATTGTGATAAATATGCGCATCTCCGAGAGTATGCACAAACTCACCCAATCCAAGCCCTGTTACCTGTGCGATCATCATTGTCAACAGAGAATAAGAAGCGATGTTAAAGGGAACACCCAAAAACATATCGCAACTCCGTTGATAGAGCTGGCAAGATAGCTTGCCGTTGGCGACATAGAATTGGAAAAAGCAATGACACGGCGGTAAAGCCATTTGTCCGATTTGAGCAGGATTCCAAGCACTAACAATCATACGGCGGTCGTTGGGGTCTTTTTTCAGGCGTTCTATAACGTCTTTAATCTGATCGATTCCCTCACCGTTGAAATTGCGCCATTGAGCACCATAAACAGGTCCTAAATCGCCGTTTTCATCAGCCCACTCGTTCCAGATTTTGACGCCGTTATCGGTCAAATACTTAATGTTCGTATTGCCTGACAACAGCCAAATCAGTTCATGGATGATTCCTTTCAGGAATACCTTTTTGGTCGTAACCAAAGGGAAACCCTTGCTCAAATCAAAATGCATCTGACGACCGAAAACCGAACGAGTATCAATTCCCGTGCGGTTGGGTTTGTCAGTACCATTTTCCATAATGTCACGTAAAACATCGAGATACTGTTTCATAAAAAATCCTCCTTAAAGATTAATAATTGAATTAATGATATGTTTTAAAACTTGCTGTTCTACAAAGTCACCGCGTTTAATATAAACGGCTGTTGTTACATTGTCTTCTTCATAAACGCTTCCAACCTGCATGTATTTTTTTAACATCGTATCCACTGAAGTTGAAATGTCAATCTTTTTACCTTCAGTCTCTGATATTTCTCCGTGATAAACACAATCAACAATAACATCCGGCATCAACTTGTTGCCACTGTTTACAAACAAGTCGTAAATCCCTGCTCCGCCGCAAATGTATAAATCTTCTTCAAATGTCTTAAATTCCTTAGCTTGATTGATAACCTTATGCAATTGGGGCGTGCGCACCTCAAACTCAGTCTGGTTGCTCAAAATAAAAATTCGCTCTTTATCAAACTTAGGCGGCAATGTTTCATAAGTTTTACGCCCAACAACCATATTTTTTCCACTGACAATCCGACCAAATTTTTTCAAATCTGACGGCACACGCCATGGAATCGAATCGCCAATTCCGATAATATTATCACCGGCATGCCGGCACCAAACAGCAACCTTTGTCATATTTTATCTCCTATGGAGATGTTACCAGTTTTCTGCTTGAGTAAAAAAAAAGCTGAGGATAATCCCCAGCTTTTTTGATGATGTTAGTCTTAGATATGAAGGCGAGCCTTGAAAGCCAAGAAACGATATCCCTTGGATTTGAGAAAATCGGCGGCTCCAAACTCAACGGCCTGTTCCAAAACTTTTTTGCGCCAATGGTCTGTAGATGTCTCGTAATAGTCATTCCAGTCAATCAAGGAACTGTAACCATAACTAGCTAAAACAGACCAACATTTATTCTTGACCAATAAGCCGGCTTGCCCCTTTTGTATAAGAATGCCATATTCCTCTCTTCTTATCAGAAGCTCATACTGCTCATTATTGAAAAGTATATTCAAAACTTCGTCCGTACCATAAAAAGAACGATGTTGATACAGTTCTTCCCAATGCTGCCCATTAACGAAGACTGCGAGCGTCTCTTTTTTCAGCTGGGGAAAATCCCTTGCAAACATGTACCATCCATCCTTGATAAGGAATTCTCCTTTACCGCTCTTGAGAATCAGAGGAATCCATTCTCCCCGTGCAGCACTAGGAAGCTTGCTCAACTGGTCATGGTCGATAAGTATCTGCCATTCCTTCCGTTTGACAAGAAGGTCCCATATTCCGTGTTTGGCCAAAATTTCCGGATCAACCTCTTGATCGGCCAGAAAATGTTTCCATTTCTTTTGCAGGCATAATTTCAAAAACTCATCTTCTCCAAAGAACCCCTGAAACCATTTGGTCAGAGATTGAGGATCTTGCTCATGGTAGAAACAACCATGCCGAACCATATTTTCGACTTGCTCCTTCCACCCTTTCTCCACCATCATTTGGAGAAGTAACGGAGTTACAGCATAGCCCTCATCAATATACCTTTTGACATTCTCCCAGCTGTTTGTTTTGATGATCTCAACCATAATCATCTCATGCTCTTTAACAGACAAACTAGCTAACATTTTTTCTTTGTTCATAATCTTATAAAAATTAGGTTTGACATAAAAATTTATTTTTTTGTATCCCTACCATTTATTGACAAAAATTTCAAGTATTTTATTTTAATACTTGAAATTTTAACGCTCTATCCCTATACTATTTAATTGTCAGAGCAATCTGACTATGACACTAGAAGCTCTGTGAAATAGATATGTTGGACCCGGGGGCAGTACCCGGCACCTCCACCACTCGCAGC
>CAYLIN010000136.1:0-3182 GCA_964383725.1 uncultured Azospirillaceae bacterium
ATGAAATTAGTTATTGTAGAGTCTCCGGCAAAAGCCAAAACAATCAATAAATATCTCGGAAAAGACTATCAGGTTCTGGCCAGCTTCGGACATATCCGCGACCTTCCCAGTAAAGATGGCTCCGTTTTGCCGGATGAAGATTTTGCCATGACATGGGAACTCAGTTCCGGCGGCAAAAAACGCTTACAAGACATTCTCAAAGCCCTGAAACAATGCGACACGATTGTCCTCGCATCCGACCCGGATAGAGAGGGAGAGGCCATCGCTTGGCATATTCTGGAAGAACTGACAGCTAAAAAGGCAATCAAAGATAAAAAAATTGAGCGTGTCGTCTTTCACGAAATCACCAAATCAGCTGTCACCGAAGCCATCAAAAATCCGCGCCAGATTGATGACAATCTGGTCTCTGCCTACATGGCTCGCCGCGCACTAGACTACTTGGTTGGCTTTACCTTGTCACCGGTTTTATGGCGCAAACTTCCAGGTTCTAAATCAGCCGGTCGTGTTCAATCGGTTGCGCTGCGCCTGATTTGCGAACGCGAAACCGAAATTGAAAAATTTAAAGCTGAAGAATATTGGACAATTGATGCCGAATTACTGACTTCAGCCAAAGCTTTGATTAAATCAAGACTTATTCAATTAGACGGCAACAAACTCGAAAAATTTGATATCAATTCCGAAGAAAAAGCCCTTGCCGCTAAAGCTAAAATTGAAGCACAAACATTCTCAATCGCTTCGGTAGAACGCAAAAAAGCCAACCGTTATCCGGCACCTCCGTTCACAACATCAACCTTGCAACAAGAAGCCGCTCGTAAACTACGTTTTTCAGCTAAAAAAACCATGCAGACGGCTCAAAAACTTTATGAAGACGGTTTGATTACCTATATGCGTACCGACGCTGTCAATTTATCAAAAGAAGCCATTGCCGCTTGCCGTGATGCTATTTTGAAATACTTTGGCGAAGCGTACCTACCTAAGGCAGCTAAGGAATATAAGAATAAAACAAAGAATGCGCAAGAAGCACATGAAGCTATCCGTCCATCCGATGTCATGAACACACCGAAAAAAATGGAAGGCAAGCTCGATTCTGACGGCTACAAACTTTATGAATTGATTTGGAAGAGAACGGTTGCTTGTCAAATGAACCCCGCTGTCCTCGACCGAGTTGTTATCGATTCGCAATCAGCCGATAAGAAAATCGTTCTCCGTGCCAATGGTCAAGTTATTGAGTTTGACGGTTTCTTAAAACTCTATCAGGAAAGCAAAGACGATTCGGACGATGATGATGAAAATCGCATTTTGCCGAACGTCACCGAAGGCGAAAATGTTGATAAAGGTGAGATTACACCGGAACAACACTTCACCACACCGCCGCCGCGCTTTACTGAAGCCAGCTTGGTTAAAAAATTGGAAGAACTCGGCATTGGACGCCCGTCAACCTACGCATCAATTATCGCAGTTCTACAAGAACGCAAATATGTCCGCGTCGAAAAGCTTCGTTTTATTCCAGAAGACCGCGGTCGCATTGTGACTGTGTTCTTGGAAAACTTCTTCAAAAAATATGTTGAGTACGATTTTACGGCTCAGCTAGAAGAATTTTTGGATAATGTTTCCGCCGGTGAAATGGAATGGAAAAAGCTGTTAAGCGGATTCTGGGTTAAGTTTATTAAAAACATTGACGCTGTCAAACCTCTGCAAATCAGCGAAGTTATCGACAAGATTGATGAAGTTTTGTCTTACCACCTGTTTCCACCCCGTGAAGATGGAACAGATCCACGTGTTTGTCCTGTTTGCGGTGAAGGCCGATTAAGTATAAAACTCGGTAAATTCGGTGCGTTTATCGGTTGCTCAAATTATCCGGAATGCAAATATACCAAACCACTGGTTGATACCTCTGAGGAAGAAGCTTCCGCCACTCCGAAAACTCCGAACGGAGAAGATAAAATTTTAGGACAGATGAACGAAATGAACATCTACCTCAAAAAAGGACCATATGGCTACTATTTGCAATTGGGTGAAGATGCAACCGCCACAACCGAAAAACCAAAACGAGCAGCTTTACCTAAAAACATCGCACAAGATGAAATCACGATTGAACAAGCTGAACGTTTGTTGAGTCTTCCTTTGGACTTAGGTGATGGCATTCAGGTTAATGTCGGCAAATTCGGTCCTTATATCAAGCAAGGCGGCAAATCAAAATCCTTGAGCGGTAATGACAATATCTTTAATATCACATTAGAACGCGCACAAGAAATTTTAGCAAATGTTGCTGAACGTCCACAAGGAAAATCCTTAGGCATTAACCCAAAAAACAAACAGGAAATTTTATTGATGCCGGGACGCTATGGTCAATACTTGAAAGTTGGACGTTTCAACTACGCCCTGCCTAAGGAACTGAAAGAAACCGACGTCACCCTTGAACAGGCTCTGGAAATCATCAATAAGAAATAACTCTCTCAACCACACAAAATAAAAGCGCTTAATAGCGCTTTTATTTTTAAGGAACCAAATACTCAACTCCTCAAAAAAGGTTGGAGAATAATTCAGATAAAGGTATTTTAAGAGTGAGAAAAATTTTAGTGTACATAGAAGTACATGAATTTTTCGAACCTCGAAAAAATGCCTCTAGATGGATTGTTATACAACCTTTTATATGTCGAGAGCTTTCCGATAAGTCTCTAATAAGAACTCTTGCTCATCACGATCTGCGGCATTCATTTTGCGTAGTTTGATAACAGCACGCATAATTTTTACATCAAAACCGGCAGACTTTGCTTCGGCAAAGATATCACGAATATCTGAACCGATAGCGGCTTTTTCTTCTTCCAAACGTTCAATTCTTTCGATTAAAGAACGCAAACGATCAACGGCGATTCCACCAACTTCAGGATTGTTTTCATCACTCATAATACTATCTCCTTATTAAAAATGTTGTTGTGAGATTAGCAAAGATGTTTCGCTTTTACAAGTAGTAAATTTTACGATATCAGGGGTTAAAAATAACAGCTTGTTAACTTATTTATGCAATATTGACAGCAAAAGAATTTTTAACTTTTTAAGGAAAAAATGATGCCTCAAGATACACATACAAAGATTCTCGCCACAATCGGCCCGTCTTCCGCCACTCGTGAACAACTTGAAAAATTGATTGACGCCGGCGTTGACGCTTTTCGTATCAACTT
>CAYLIN010000137.1:0-3123 GCA_964383725.1 uncultured Azospirillaceae bacterium
GCCAACATCAGGTTTGACGGCAAAGTCCATGGTGTGGTGGTCCAAACCAAAATATTCATACCGTTTTCAAGTTTGAACATAACGGTGATGGCATTATCGGTTTTATCCTGATAGCCCTGATTGACTTCAAAGTTAGACAGGGGTGTTTCAGCAGCCCAAGAATACGGCAAAACGCGATAATCTTCATAGACCAAACCTTTATCATAAAGCTGTTTAAAGTTGCTGATAACGCTTTCCATAAACGGCAAATCCATGGTTTTGTAGTCATGACTGAAGTCAACCCAACGGCCGATACGCTTAAACATATCAACCCAAATACCGGAATATTTCAAAACATCTGACCGACAAAAATCATTAAATTTTTCAACACCGAATTCTTCAATCTGTTTACGACCGGAAACACCCAGTTGCTTTTCGGCAGACATTTCTGCCGGCAAGCCATGACAGTCCCACCCTAAGCGGCGCTCAACTTTTTTGCCGTTCATGGTCTGAAAACGAGCGACAACATCCTTAACATAAGACACCATGATATGTCCGTAATGCGGTGTACCGTTGGCAAACGGAGGACCGTCATAAAACACAAATTCGGCAGCACCGTCACGATTATGAACAGATTTTTCAAAAGTTTTATTATCTTCCCAGAATTTAAGAACTTCTTTTTCAACTTCAACAAAGTCTGGTTTTGCCTTTACATCGGCATAATGTTTTGTCATGAGTAAACACCTTAAAAAAAATTTAAATGATTATTAGAAAAGCGGTTGGTTATTATGTGCGAAAAAGTGTATCCCCTAAGGGATAATAATGGCTAAAAGACGTATGTAAAAATTGCACATTTTCAAAAAAACCTTTTTAAGAATTGTTTTTAATTTAATACACTAATTCTGACGAGTCAATTGCAAAAATATGCCTATTTAAAAGCAAAAAACATCATCTTTTCACAAAGATGATGTTTTCACTCTGTTCAACTATTTATGAAAAAAGAAAACCCGCTTTTCACAAAGCAGGCTTCCCATATGGCATGTAAGAAAAATTCAACA
The DNA here is from genome assembly GCA_964383725.1 of uncultured Azospirillaceae bacterium. Taxonomy (GTDB): domain Bacteria; phylum Pseudomonadota; class Alphaproteobacteria; order RF32; family CAG-239; genus CAZU01. Next base: position 1,038 of record CAYLIN010000137.1, read on the forward strand.
AGAAATCAAACCCTGCTGAATGCTGGACGAAAGAAAGAGAGTTTCACAACTGGTCTTCCCCTCCAATATTTTATAACAATAGCAACAAAAATTCAAAACTGTTGAACTTATACACAATTTCTATTTTTTTGTCAATACTTTTTTTAAAAAATCTCACCACAAATAATCGGTTCGTGAACACCGGTGGTTGTTGAATACGATGAAGGCAGATTATGCATACGACGCGCTGCCACAAAAGCATACGCTTGCGCCTCCATTGTTTCCGGACGCCACCCTTCTTCTGCCGCATTTATAACATTTACGCTTTCTAAGTGTTGACGCAAAAAACGAAGCAAAGTCGGATTTTGAGCTCCAGCACCACAAACGACCACAATTTTTGGCATTTCCGGCACATATAAGGCCAGAGAATAAACAATACTTTCTGCAATGAATGCTGTGGCGGTTGCTGCTCCATCAGCCAATGACAGCCCTTCTAAATGCTCTCCTTTTTCCTTAAACGAATCGCGATCAGCTGCTTTTGGGGGGATCTGCGCCAAAAACTTATGCTTCATCAAACAAGATAAAACATGGCTATTAACGTGCCCCATTACCCCTAAACGCCCATTATAATCGGTATGCATTCCGCCATGCTTTAAAACCCAATCATTCAACAAAGCCAATCCAGGACCAATGTCAAAAGCAATCATTTCGCCATTGTTTCCAAGCCACGTTAAACTGCTGATTCCTCCGATATCTAAAAATGCGGCGGGTTTAGCCAATGAATTTCCCAATAAAGCATGATAAACCGCAGCCAAGGGAGCTCCCTGCCCCCCAGCCAGCATATCCGCATGACTGAAACGACTAATGACTTTTATTCCTGTCAGCTCTGACAACTTTGCCGCATCACCAAGCTGACAACTATAATGATTAAGAGAATCGTGACACAATGTATGTCCAGAAAAAGCTATCAAATCTATTTTTTCATCATAATCTCGAATCAAATCATTCACAATTTCTGCATGAAAAGCGACAAACTCAGCCTCAACTTCATCCCACAAGGCAGGTAAGATGTCTTCTCGATGGCACCCTTGAAGTGCTCGCATTTTTTCCAGAAGCCCTTCCTCATAAGGTATTTCCAACGAGGGGCCGAACTCAAACACATCAACGCCGTCTGTCAACAGGACAGCGGCCTCCACCCCGTCCAGTGCCAGACTACTGAAAAGCCCCAAAACTCGCTGCGCCTTGATTAAATCCATAAAAAAATAACTCCTTTATTGCAATGTAGTAATTATATGGTATTATGCGTTAACATTTGGTTATAATCAAAGGAAGGAAAAATGAGCAATTTTAAGTCACAGTTTATAAATATTATGGTCGAACGCGGCTTCTACAATCAATGCACTAATGAAAGCGGCTTTGATGATTACTTGTATGAATGCGAAAAAAGCGGAAAGCCGGCTGTGGGTTATCTTGGATCTGATCCAACCGGTGACAGTCTGCATGTCGGACACATTGTCCCTCTAATGATGATGCGTTGGTTTCAAAAATGCGGGCATAAACCGCTGACTTTGGTCGGCGGTGCAACTGCACGTATCGGAGACCCTTCCGGTAAAGACAAACTTCGCCCGTTTTTGAGTGAAGATGTTTTGGCTGAAAACATTAAAGGCTTGAAAAAATCTTTTGGTAAATTTTTGAAATTCGGCAACGGAACAAATGATGCACAAATGGTTGATAACTGGGATTGGTTCAAAGATATTAATTATCTGGCCTTTTTGCGCGACATCGGAACATATTACTCAGTCAACCGCATGCTGACAATGGATAGTGTAAAAACACGTCTTGAACGTGAACAACCGATGTCTTTTCTAGAATTTAACTATATGCTGCTACAAGGATATGATTTTTGCGAGTTATATCAAAAATATGGCTGTCGCGCACAAATTGCCGGTTCTGACCAGTGGGGAAACATTACCTCAGGGACAGAGCTCGGTCGCCGCAAATATGATGTTGAGCTGTTCGGTTTTACCAGCCCGATTATTACGGATTCAAACGGCAAAAAAATGGGGAAATCCGAAGGAAATGCTGTTTGGATTAATGAAGAAAAATT
>CAYLIN010000138.1:0-3118 GCA_964383725.1 uncultured Azospirillaceae bacterium
GATTTGAATTCTGTTCAAAAAATGAAAGACTATTATATCGGCACAGGAGCGAAGCGTGTGGTTATCCTCGGCGGCGGAGATGTGGGTTTGGAACTTGCCGAGGCTTTTCATACCCTAAAAGCCGATGTTACAATCATTGAAGGATCTTCTCATATTCTTCCTCATCTGGATATGGACACTGCCGCATTGGTTCAAAATCATGTTCGTGACCAAGGTGTCAAGCTTATCTTAAACGATACCATTACCGAATTCAAAGACAATAACATCATTTTGAAAAGCGGAACAACAATCCCCTATGATATGGCTGTGATTGCCACAGGTGTTAAACCTGATGTCAAACTGCCAATTATGATTGATATTGATATCGGAGAAAGTGGCGGCATTATTGTAAACAAATATATGCAAACTAATGATGAAAATATTTACGCTTGCGGCGACAACGTGGAAGTTACTAATAAAATCACCGGACATCGTGAACGTTGGGCGAACGCTACCGTTGCAATTAAACAAGCTCGTGTCGCTGCCGAAAATATGGTTGGCATCAACAGTAGTTTCGGCGATGTTGTCGGTGTTTCTATCGTCAAAGTTTTTGATTTGATGGTATCTGCGGCCGGATGTAATGAAGCAAAACTAAAAAAATATGACATAGCTTTTCAAAAAGCTCACCTTTTGCAAGCAGACCACTCCGGTTATATTCCCGGAGCAACCACCATGTTTTTTAAACTATTGTTTGCGCCAAACGGGCAAATTCTCGGTATTCAGGGAATTGGCGAAAAAGGAATAGACCGCCGTATTGATGTTATTGCTCAGATTATGAAAAAAGGCGGTATTTATACTGATTTGCTGAATGCGGAAATGGCATATACGCCACCATTCAGCACGGCCAAAGATGCTGTCAATCTGCTCGGATCATTAGTCGCCGGTGTGGTGCGTGACGGTGTTCGTTATTCTTTTTATGATGATATTGATTGGAATTTGGTCGGCAATGAAATTGTCTTGGCTGATACCCGCTCACCGCAAAGTTTTCAGGCCAGTCATATCACCAATGCCATTAACATACCTTTGGCAACTTTGAGGGATAATCTCAATAACGTTCCTCGGGATAAACCCGTTATTTTATACTGCAATACCGGATATGGTGCTTATAACGCTTATTGTATTTTGGCACAACATGGATTTGATAACATCTCGCTGTTAAGCGGTTCGATGGATTTGTATATCCAACGCAGTATTAATGAGGAGAGTTAATTTTCAACCATTGAAAAAAACTCTTGCAACTTGATGTTTTTTAGATTATTAAAGGTGATGTCTTAAGGGTCCCATCGTCTAGCGGCCTAGGACATCGCCCTCTCACGGCGGTAACGCGGGTTCGATTCCCGCTGGGATCACCAGTTAAAAGAAAAATCCTGCCCTTGTTGTGGGATTTTTGTTTTAAGTTGACGAAGTCATCGGAAGCGAACACGTGGAAAGCGGGTTTGACAACAAGCGAAAGGCGACCGGAAGAACGCCGGTGAGCGAACAGCGAATGAGAGCAGATGCAACTCAAGCGCTAAAGTGCAGAGTATTCCCGCTGGGATCACCAATGCAAACGGTAGGTAAAAAATCTGCCGTTTTTTTATTTTCCAAGGTGGTCTGCGAGTTCGAAACTTCTCTTAGCTTTGTGAGGAACGCGGCAATCATGAAAAGATTATGCAATACATCACCCAAAAGTGTTTCAGCAACGAAGCTGAACTTGCTCTGATTGCTCGAGGTAACGCCGAAGAAATTGAGGTAATGAAAGCTCGTAAATTGTAAGTTAAGTGTTATCAATATCACCAGCGCTCCTCTTGGAGCGCTGTTTTTTTATATTCACCTCAAGACTGAAATATTTGGAAATTTATTGATTTTACTTATATAAACTTCTTTTCTGTTTAATATGGAAAGGCTGTTAAGAATTAAAAATTATTTTTTCAAAAATAATGTAACTTCAGTTTTGATATTTATTTTGTTTAACTATATATTCTAAAACTAAAATGATTTTCTCATAAACTGTTTTTATATCAATCAATATTTGAGGATAAAACTGTATATTTAAAGGGGTTTCTTTATCTGTATCAACAACTAATATCGGTCTAAAAATAATACACTGAGATTGTTCAGCATTTATTTCTGATATTATCCTATTTTTTTGCTCTTCCAGTTCGTCTTGCTTTTGTAATTCTATTCGTATTGCATCAATAGTAGATGCTTTAGATGAAGATTTCCTTGCTAGAGACATATTACATAGTTCTTTAATAAAATTACCTTCTATTTTCCATTTTTTTTCTTCTAAAATTTGCCATTTGTCTTTTTTCTCCGCAATTACGCAATATGGCGGAATATAAATAGGTTCTTGATGAGCTAAAGAATCTCTAATCATTTTTATATGGTTAAACCATTTCTCATCTTTTTCAAAAGATTGTTTTATATTTTCAGGAAATGTTTTTAATAATTTTTTCTTTTTTTCAAAAAACGATTTATCCCTTTTACCTCCGTCAAAATCAATACATATCGCATATATCCATGCCATATTTTCTAGAGCACCATATAAATTTATAATAAAACATTGAAGATTTATGATTATTTCAGATAGTTCGCTACTAGATGGAATTGTTTCTAAATAAAATTTTCTAACATTAAATATATTTTCGACACATTTATTTAATATTTCAATTCTGCGAAGAAGTCCATGGTATGCAAAATGGTATAATTGCCCTTGCTTATTCTCATGTGTAATTATATATATCAAATTAGCAATTTGGGCATACTGACTTTTATCATTTTGAAATAATCTAAATTCATCTTCTATAGTTCTTATAGTTTCATTATTGTAACATGCCATTTTGATACCTCACATCTATTGATACTATCTTATGATACAATGTTTTATAAAAAATCAAAATATATTAGAATGTTAAAACATAAAAAAACGCTCCGGCACAAAAGCTGGAGCGTTTTTAGGATTAGGACAGATTAGAGATGCGTTGGAGTTCGGCGGCAATATTTTGGCGAGCTGTTTGTTCAAGCATCTTCCGGAAAAATTCTGTATGGAAAATATACTTGCGCTGAAGAAGTCCAGACAGGAAACCTGCTCTTGCCG
>CAYLIN010000139.1:0-3040 GCA_964383725.1 uncultured Azospirillaceae bacterium
AGAATAATCTATGTGATTGTCATTCAGCCATTTTTTTGCTTTTTGACAAGTGGAACATTTAGGGTATTCAAGGAATAAAACGCTCATCTTATTTTCCTCTAATTAAGATTAAACAGGTTTGAAAAGCTTAGAGCGATACCGATAACAAAATTACTTCCTTTAACAGGGGTTTGGCGGTCTTGAGCTTGGTAATAATTGATGTAAGGTGCCAAGCTGAATGTGTCGGTCAGTTTGACATCTAGGCGTCCGGTAACGTCAAGTTCATATTTGAAGTCGGTTCCGATATAGCGGCTATAAATGACATAGTCGCGGAAATAACCATCTAATTGAAATTTTACACCGTCGCGCAACGGATATTCAGAACGGATGCCGATTTCGTAGGCCGTTTTTGTGTCGCTTTGGCTATAAGTTAAATCCAATTCTTCGACGATGGCAGCATAAAGTTCTTTAATATATATTCCATTAAAAAGTTTAAGACCGCCTTTGCCTCGAATAATTTGAGTTCGCGGAGAATCGTTGTTTTTGGTGAATTCCGTTTGGTAGCCGAGGTTGACAAAAGGGCCGACATCAGCATCTTCATAGCGCCATACTTTGCGCGCATAGTCTGTTGTTAACAAGATTTTATCGGCATTTTCATTGGTCGTTTGGGTTCCGTCTGTTTCTTTTAATTTGGTTTTGCCATATTCCATAAACAGGCTATTATTCCATTGGGCGTTAGGTTGTTCGTTTTCCAAACTAAAATCAAAAACACCTTTGAAAACTGTTTGGCTATCAGCACTTAGTTTAGAGCTGGGAGAATCTTGGTATTGTTCGGCATTAGAAACTTGAGTCGATGACATTTCTAAAGCCACACGACGAAAGTTAGCTTTCCAAGTTGAAACATCGTCGTAAGTAAAATCTTCAGCTTCTTGTGCCAGAGTTGGGAATGTTGTTAAAACGGAAAAAAGAAAAAATAAGCTAAAACGCTTCATAGTCACCTCAATATATTATGTTAGAAACCTATTTAGTCTATTCTTGAAGCTGTTTTTTACAAGAGAGATATAAATGCTTGTTGATAAACAAAATTTTATGACTTATACTGCCGCCGTCAAAGAAAGTAAAAACTTTGAATTTTTATATTTCTTTGGTGAAGAATAACTTTTCACACAGAGGAAATTGATGAAAATATTAGTCGGATTAAGCGGGGGGGTTGATTCCTCCGTTACAGCCTGTCTTTTAAAAGAAGCCGGGCATGAGGTTATTGGTGCCACAATGTCTATTTGGGATAAGGGGCAACATTATAATATTTTGGCACAGAAAGATGCCTGTTTTTCGCCGCACGAGGAGCAAGATATTGAAGAAGCACGGGCTTTGTGTCGGCAATTGGATATTCCGTATCATGTGATTGATTGTACTAAGCAGTATCAACAATTGGTTTTGAATAATTTTAAACAAGAATATTTGGCTGGAAGAACGCCTAATCCTTGCGTGATGTGTAATGCTTCGATTAAATTTGAGGCTTTGCCGCGTGGTGCTAAAGAAGTAGGTATTGAGTTTGATAAGTTTGCAACCGGTCATTATGCCCGCTTGTCTTATAATGAACAAAGCGGTCGATATCAGTTGCAGCGAGCTGTTGATGAACACAAAGATCAGTCTTATTTTATTTATCGTTTGCAGCAAGAACAATTGGCTCGGATTATGATGCCTTTGGGAGAATATACCAAAGAGCAGGTGAGGGATATTGCTCGTAAGTATGGTCTGAAGATGAGTGACAAGCCGGATAGTCAGGATTTTTATTCCGGAGATGTGAACGATATTTTACAGACAGAGCCGCAACCGGGAAATTTTGTGAATAAAGACGGTAAAGTCTTGGGACAGCATCGCGGTATTTGGAATTATACCATCGGACAGCGTAAAGGGCTTGGTATCAGTGCCGAGCGTCCGTTGTATGTGACAGCTATTCTGCCGGAAAGCAATGAAGTTGTTTTGGGGTTTGATGAAGATTGTTATAAAGAATCTTTGATCGCCGGGCAAATGACTTGGTTGTCAGCGGCGCCGTTTGAACAGGCAACGGATGTGTTTGTCAAGTTAAGGTCTTCTCAAAAACCGGCCGCAGCAGAAGTTGTTCCTTTAGCTGACGGAACAACAGAAGTTATTTTCAGAGAAAAACAAAAAGCAGTGGCCAGCGGACAATCAGCTGTGTTTTATGATAAGGATGGTTTTGTTTTGGGTGGTGGCATTATTGAAAAGACCGGAAATTAAAATGCAGAAAGAAGAAATTGTCCGCTTCTTGGACGATGAGGTGCATGAAGCCGATTTATTGCGTCGTGCTGATGAGGTGCGGCGGCAAAATGTCGGTGATGAAGTGCATTTGCGCGGTTTGATAGAGTTTTCCAATATTTGCCGCAATAACTGTCTTTATTGTGGTATTCGAGGTGGAAACACTAAGGTTTGTCGATATCGCATGCAGCCGGAAGAGTTGATTGAAACGGCACGCAAAGCTGCTGCGATGGGGTTCAAAACAGTAGTGCTGCAATCCGGCGAAGATATGTTTTATACCGCAGACAGAATGAGCCGTATCATTGAGGCGATTAAGAAGTTTGATGTGGCAATTACGTTGAGTATCGGCGAACGGAGCTACGAGGAATACAAAGCTTTCCGCGAGGCCGGTGCTGATCGTTATTTGATGCGGATAGAAACAACGGACAAAGATTTGTATCATCGTTTGGATCCGAATATGAGTTGGCAACGTCGGTATGATTGTTTGTTGATGATTAAGGAGTTGGGGTACGAACTCGGTTCGGGAATTATGGTTGGTTTGCCGGGACAAAGTGTTGAGTCAATTGCGGATGACTTACTTTTTTTGCGAGATTTGGAGGTGGATATGGCTGGTATCGGGCCGTTTATTCCGCATCCGGATACACCGTTAGCCAATGAAAAAGGTGGAATGTTGCATTTGGCACTGCGGACAATGGCTGTTATGCGTCTGTTGTTACCTGATATTAATATACCGGCGACAACAGCGATGGAAAGTTTGCATCCTCAGGGACGGCTTATGGCT
>CAYLIN010000140.1:0-3039 GCA_964383725.1 uncultured Azospirillaceae bacterium
TATACCGGCGACAACAGCGATGGAAAGTTTGCATCCTCAGGGACGGCTTATGGCTTTGCAAGGTGGCGCAAATGTGGTGATGCCGAATGTGACGGAAGGGGAATATCGCAAATTGTATGAACTTTATCCGGGGAAAATTTGTGTGAATGACACTCCGTTGCATTGTCGCAGTTGTATCGGGATGAAGATTATGAGTATCGGTCGCACGATTGGCGAGGGATATGGCGGACATCAAAAAAGGCGCTAACTTTAGCGCCTTTTTTATTGGTATGAGATGTTGAAACGTGTTTCCATAATGTTTAATTAGAAAGCATTCATGTGTCATTCACAATAATCTGTATTTAAGGTTATTTGTAAAGGAAAATTGCAATGTTTTCAGGGGTTAAAACGGTTTCTGTGTGTTTGTTTTTTCTGTTTTTGGGGGCTTGTTTTGAGGAGAAAAAGTCGCCGGAAGTTGTTTCGGTACCCGTGGTTCAAACCTTAGAGGTGCAACCTCAAAATATTCCGCTTAGTTTTGAGTTTTCTGCACGGGCACAAGGCTCTAAAGAAACTGAAGTGCGTTCCAGAGTTAGCGGTATTTTACTGAAACGTAATTATGTTGAAGGGTCAACCGTAAAAGAAGGGAGCGTTTTGTTTGAAATCGATCCTGAGCAGTTTAAAGTTGCTTTAACGCAAGCAGAAGCAAAATTGGCACAAAATCATGCTCAACTTCAGGCTGCTGAAACGCAGTGGACACGTATTTCCAGTTTGTTTAAGGATAAGATTGTCAGTGAAAAAGCCAGAGATGAGGCTTTGGCTAACTTGAATACGTTAAAAGCTACGGCACAATTAGCGCAAGCTGAAGTTGATCAAGCACGTTTGAATCTTGATTATACAACGGTTCGTGCTCCTATCAGCGGTATTACAAGTTTAGAGGCTCAATCCGAAGGAAGTTTGATTCCTGTTAATGGTATTTTGACCAGTATTACACAGCTTAATCCTATTTATGTTATTTTTTCTGCTTCTGAAACAGAAATTTTATCATTAACCAATATGGTTGAACGGGGATTGATTAAAAATCCTGATAATAAAAATGAAATTATTGCCAGAGTAAAAACAGGCAATGACACTTTATATCCTCTTGACGGGCAGATTAATTTTATTAATCCGAATGTTGATGAAACAACCGGAACTATTAAATTACGGGCGGTTTTTCCTAATCCGGAGGGGCGTTTGCGTCCGGGGCAATTTTTGCGATTGATTATGGAAGGATTGATACGTGTTGATGCTTTGGTTGTTCCGCAAGAAGCTGTAATGCAGGCATCCGGTAGTGCTTATCTTTATATTGTTAATGCTGCCGGTAAGGTTGAGACTGTAAATGTGCGTCCGGGGTTAACAACAAAAGATGGCGGATGGATTATTGATGAGGGATTGAAACCCGGTGATCAGGTGATTGTGAGTGGAACGATGAAGTTGCGACCGGGGATGAATGTGATAGTTCAAAACTCTCAGATTGTTAAATAATTTGTCAAAGAGGGGTTTTTATGTTTTCAAAATTCTTTATTGATCGTCCGATTTTTTCGACGGTTTTGTCGTTGGTTATTGTGTTAGCCGGTTTAGTGTCTATGGAGGTTTTACCGGTTGAGCAATATCCCGATATTGTGCCACCGGAAATTCAAATTACGGCAAATTATCCGGGAGCGACTGCGGAGGTGTTGTCTGATACGGTGGCTGCTCCGCTGGAACAGGCGATTAATGGTGTAAAGAATATGATTTATATGTATTCAACTTCGACCTCCAGCGGGTATTTAACTATAGGGGTTGTTTTTGATATTGGGACAGATCCTGATCAAGCAACGATTGACGTGAATAATAAGGTGCAAGCGGCAACATCTAAGCTTCCGGCAGAGGTGACTAAACTTGGAGTTACCGTAGAACAAAAGTCAAATTCTATTTTGCAAGTTGTGGCTATGCGTTCAACTTCTGAAAGATATGATACTGTTTATGTTTCTAATTATGCTTTGTTGAATGTATTGGATGAAATAAAACGTATTAAAGGTGTGGGTAGTGCCTCTTTATTTGCCAGTCAGGATTATTCAATGCGGGTGTGGTTGTCTCCCGATAAATTGGCGGATTTTGATTTAACCCCCCAAGATGTGATTGCGGCAATACAGGAGCAAAATTCTCAATTTGCGGCCGGTCAGTTTGGTCAGGAACCGCTGGATAATCCTGTAGCGTATACATATTCCGTGAACACGAAGGGACGTTTGGTTGATGAAAAGGAATTTGGCAATATTATTTTGAAAAGTGATGATAATGGTGGAACATTGCGTTTGAAAGATGTGGCCCGTATTGAACTCGGAGCCCAAGATTATAGTGTAAATGCTAGGTTTAACGGTGAACCTGCGGTGGCTTTTGCGGTTTATTTACAGCCGGGAGCAAATGCCTTGGAAACGGCAGACTTAGTTAAACAACGTATGGCGGAGTTGTCAAAAAGTTTTCCGGACGGGATTACCTATGATATTCCTTATGATACGACACTTTTTGTGAATGTGTCTATTCATGAAGTGATACAGACATTTTTTGAAGCGGTATTGTTGGTTGTTGTTGTTGTTTACTTGTTTTTGCAAAATATGCGAGCGACATTGATTCCGATTTTGGCTGTGCCGGTTTCGATTATCGGCGCTTTTGCAGGGATGTATGTTTTGGGTTTTTCAATTAATCTGCTGACTTTGTTCGGTTTGATTTTAGCGATTGGTATTGTGGTTGATGATGCAATTATTGTTTTGGAGAATGTCGAACGTTTGATGAGTGAAGAAAAATTGTTGCCTCGTGATGCTGCAATTAAAGCGATGCAGGAGGTGTCCGGTCCGGTTGTGGCGGTGGCTCTGGTGTTGTCATCAGTTTTTTTGCCGATTGCATTTTTGGGTGGTATGACCGGTGTGATGTATAAGCAATTTTCGGTTACGATTGCTGTTTCTGTGTTGATATCTGCTTTGGTGGCTTTGACTTTAACACCGGCGTTGTGTGCTTTGATTATAAAACCAAATCAAGAGCATA
>CAYLIN010000141.1:0-3008 GCA_964383725.1 uncultured Azospirillaceae bacterium
GCGCACCGATGAAAGATTTTATTGAAAAACATTTGGGTGTCTTATCGATTTTATTTTTAGTATTGCTTATCGGCGGGTTTGCTTTGGTCAAATATATCGGTTGATTTTTTGAATATTTTGTTTATGATGAGTTTATCAAAACTTATTATTCACTCTTAAATTATTTATATATATGAACATTGGTAATTATCAGTTTGGAGAGTTTAGTATCAGAGACAACAAGCTCTTTTATGTTGATCAGCTTATTGCTGACGAGACGCTTGCTCCGGTATTGTCCGCCGGAAGCGATAGTATCTATGTCATTAATGTTAGCCATTTGTTTTTGGCTCATCCGTTTGTGGTGATTGTCCATTCTCGTGTGCCGGTTTTGTATCGTGCAACAGAGGTTGAAACCGGTTTTCGTTCAATCCGTTTTAAGGAATTCGGAAGCGGGTATGAGCATCGTTTTCGCCAGTTTGGCCCGTACGAGTATCCGCATGAAGACAGCGATGCTGTGAAACTCATCAGTTGTTGAAAAAAAAGCGCCCCCTTGCAGAAGGGTGCGCTTTTTTAATTGCAAATTAAGCTTTTTCATTTAATATTACTATTGCCGTTGGGAGACTGATGGCGGAGCTTAAGAAACTCCTTTCAAGAAAAAGAACAACTCCTTTAAGGGGAGCTGCCGATATAAGCATGCTTGCATGACGAATAAGGCAGGCTGGTCTTGAACAGTTTCTTAACTCCCCGCCTTTTATTTCAAAAGGCGGTTTTTGTTTAAATCTGCGCGCCCTCCTCGGGAGCGGCGCCAAAGCAAAAAATGGAGTTAAAAATGAAAGAAAGATTCAAATTTAAATGTCTGCTTCCTAAAGAGGAAGCTCAAAATCTTTGGCGAGAAACTCGGCGAAAGCTTGGGTTAAAATTGCGGGGTTTGCGTCAAGAAGAACGTCTTCGTTTTTTTGATGTTTGTGATAGCCTTGGTTTCAGAGTAAATGATTTGGATGGTTTGGAAAATGGTGAGGGGCGCTTGCGTTTGGATATGCTTCTCTATTTATGCCGTTTTTATGGTGTGCGGCTCGTCTTAACCACTGAGTATGTTTCCGGAATTAATCTCAATCGTGACGAAGAACTAGAGGAAGCAGAAATTTTTCGAGCAAATCAACCTAAAGAGGAGGTAGATGACGATGTTAAGTAAAGAAGATATTCGTGATTCTATTACGCGCGCCATCGGCTCGTTAGGGTGTCAGCTTTATGATATGCGAGTAGCCGGAAGGTATAATCTGAAAACGGTAAGTCGCATAACCGGATTGACAATAGAAGAGATAGACAGGATAGAAAACTGGAATGCTGATGTTCTTAATCTGGAAAATGTCATTCGCTTGGCAGCATTTTATGACAAGCGCCTCGTGGTTGACTTTGTTCGTTTTGGGGACGATTGTTGTTAATCTAAAGGAGCCCCGAGTTATTTCGGGGCTTTCTTATCTTTGCTGTGGCAAAAATGGGCGATCGGACAATCTTCACATTTGGGATTTTGGGCTTTGCAAATGTATCTTCCGAACAAAACCAGCCAATGATTGATATGGCGTTTGTAGTCATCGGGCAGTTTGTTTAAGTCTGCTTCCACACTCAGCGGAGTTTTACCGTCGCTCAGGCATAATCTTTCCGCAAGGCGCAAGACATGGGTGTCAACAGCAACAGTCGGTTCGTTCCACCAGACATTGAGGATAACATTAGCGGTTTTGCGTCCGACACCGGGGAGGTTTTCCAAAGCTTGACGGTCGTGCGGGACTTCTCCGTTGTATTTTTCGACCAATTGTTGCGATAACGCTAAAATGTTTTTAGCCTTATTGTTATAAAGCCCGATTGTTTTGATATATTCTTTGATGTTGTCCAGTCCGAGGGCTGCCATTTTTGCCGGTGTATCGGCAATTTTAAACAGTTCTTTTGTGGCTTTGTTAACGCCTTTGTCTGTGCTTTGGGCCGACAAGACAATTGCCACCAACAGTGTAAAAGCGTTGGTATATTCAAGTTCTGTTCCGGGGTTGGCGTCTTCGGCTTTGAAAACATCCAGAATTTCACAGATTTCCGATAGTTTGCGCATTAGGCCTTTACTCCTCCGGCACCGGCGGCTTTCGGGGCGTTTTCATCTAACGGCCAGCGAGGACGCGGCTTGAAATCCAAGTCATTATACATTCCTTTGAGTGCTCGTTCCATTCCGGCACAAGCAATCATTACGCCGTTGTCCGTGCAATATTTTATTGGTGGGGCGGCAAAAACCAAGCCTTCTTTTTCGGCCAGTGTTTTTAAGTGATTGCGCAGGTAGGTATTGGCGGCAACGCCACCGGAAACAACCAAATCTTTACCATTAGGATATTTGCTTTTGAAAATGCTGATGGCTTTTTGCAATTTGCGGACAAGGCTGTCGGTCGCGGCCAGTTGGAAGCTGGCGCAGATGTCGGCAATATCTTGTTTTTGAATAATGGCGTGTTCGATGTTATTGTCCGGTGAATAGGATTCAATAATTTTGCGAACTGCCGTTTTTAAGCCTGAGAAAGACAAGTTACAATCGCCGGAGTTGGCTAACGGGCGAGGCAAAACAAAGCGTGTTTCATCGCCAAGTTCGGCCATTTTTTCAATCATCGGACCGCCTGGATAACCAAGGTTGAGCATTTTTGCGACCTTGTCAAAAGCTTCGCCGGCGGCGTCATCAATGGTTGTACCCAAACGCTCAAATTCGCCCACGCCTTTGACAATGAGAATCTGACAATGTCCGCCAGAAACCAATAACAATAAGTAGGGATATTCGACATCATTGCTCAAACGGGCGGCTAAGGCGTGTCCTTCAAGGTGGTTGACGGCAATAAAAGGTTTATTTAAGGCTAAAGCGAGGGCTTTTCCCGCCATGACACCAACAACAACACCTCCGATTAAACCTGGACCGGAAGCAGCGGCAACAGCGTCAATTTCATCTGGACGGATATTGGCTTGTTTGAAGGTTTCTTCTATAATCTCGTCAATATGGTCGAGGTGTG
>CAYLIN010000142.1:0-2885 GCA_964383725.1 uncultured Azospirillaceae bacterium
ATATTGGCTTGTTTGAAGGTTTCTTCTATAATCTCGTCAATATGGTCGAGGTGTGCACGAGCGGCAATTTCCGGTACAACTCCGCCGTAAATCTTGTGTTCCAGTTGCGTCAAGACCGTCGAGCCAAGAATCTTTCTGTCATCGGTTACAATGGCGGCAGCGGTTTCATCACAGCTGCTTTCAATGCCTAAAACTTTCATCGTCTTCCTTTTGTTCAATTAATGCATATATGTATTGCAGTTTTTTTTATCTTATATACACTATAAAAAGTTTAATGCCAAGAATTTACTGCATGAGGATTGTTAAAATGGTTAAAGAAAAAAAGCCGGAAACTTCTGTTGAAACTCAGCCGAAACCTAATCACCATATTGTGGCCAAACTTTTGTTTGTTGCGGTTTTGGGTGGCGTCGGATATGCCTTGTGGGCGAATCCGCAGGTTGTGTCACAGATTCAAAAATCTTTTGATTTTAAGAGCGGTAAAGTTGAGCATCAAAGACAGTTTGAGGATTTGAGTCGTCAGGTTAAACATTTGCAAAATCAAGTCGATTTTCTGTCCGAGCAGAGAAAAAATGATGATTATCAAGAGATGAAAGAAAAAGTTGCCGCCATTGAGAAAACCAATCTGAATGTGATTGATTCAAAGGCTGATGTGGCAACGGTTTTGGGGATTATTACCCGTATGGACAAGGCTGAGTATAAGCTTGATAATCTGGCAAAAGTGACCGATGAGGGGGCTTTGATTTTGACATCGGCCATGTTGGTTAAAGATGCGGCAGAACGCGGTGGTCAGTTTGAGTATGAAGCTGAGGTTTTGCAGGAAATTTCTAAAGATAATTTGAAGATGAAAGAGCCTGTTGCGCTTATTGTGAAATATGCTGCAGAGGGCATTTTACCGCAAGAGGTTTTGAAAAACAACTTCGGTAAGATTTATAAAGCCATGTTGAAAGAGCAAAAACAAGCTTTTGAGCAGAGCTGGACAGATCGTCTTAACTCTAAACTCAGTGAGTTTGTGCAGATTAAACGTGTGAAAGATGAGACTCCTGTTTTTGAGGCTAATCAAGGGTTAGAAATTGCCAAACATGAGGTGGATAACGGTAATTTAGCAGCAGCGGTTAAAGAGCTTGGTCGTTCGGAAAATGCCGATTTGTTGAAGAATAAGTCTTTGGATAAGTGGTATAATCAAGCAAAGGCAACAGTTGAATTTAATCAGGCTGTTTCTAAAATTTCTGCCAGTTCTTTGGCGTTGATGAAAGTTAACTTTATTCGCAAAACAGCGCAGAGCAACTAATGACTGATTTGAAGGACGAGTGGGCCGGCCATTATGCCGGAGTGGCTGAGACATTGGATAGAATGTCTGCGGTTAAAACTGTAGCAACTGCTTTTAATACTAATATTGATGCGGTTATCAAAATCAGTGGTAAAAAATTGGCTGATTTGATTGCTGGGCAAAGGTTGTCTTGGGATGAGCTTAACCGAATTGAGCATTATTCTTTGGAAGAGCCCGTTGATGTTGTTAAAGGTGTGTTTCGGTGCTTTAGCCGTGGGATTGCCGAAGAATGGTTGGCGAATCGTCAAGTTTATGACTGGATGGTCAATAATATCGGGTATGATCGTTTGCAAATGGGCGGACAAGGCGGTATTGTCGCTAATGTTTTGGCTGTTTGCAGGGTGGAAAAAGTTGTTAATCACTGCGCATCGCTTCCGGAACAGCAAGCCAAGTTGTTTTTAGATTTGGATAATTTGCTGGCAGTGGATGAAGGCGGTAAAATCGGCAAGGCCAGAAATGTTAATCGCCAGAGTGATACTCCGCTTATCCATTGGATTATTGAATTTGATAAAAACGATGAATTCGTTTTGGGTGAACATAAGGTTGTTTGCCCGAAGTCAAACCGTTTTATTGCCACGTATGATCCTTTGAATTCGCATTTGGTTATTGATGAAAATTATGTTTCGGCATTAGAGAAAAATGTTCCGGAAGCTGTTGTGTTGTCCGGATATCATGCTTTGACGGCGGAACAAGACGGTGTTGCCTTGGTGAAAAAGTCTTTACCGATTATTGAAGCTTGGCAGAAAAACGGTTCCTTGGTGCATTTGGAAGTGGCTTCTACGCAAGATGTGATTGTGCGAAAAGCTATTGTGGAGTATATTGCCGCACGAGCTGATTCAATCGGATTGAATGAACGGGAAACTATTGAAGTTTTGCAGGTTATCGGTGAAGATAGTCTGGCTAAAATTTGTGATGATGATTGTTCTGCCGAAAATATTTTGCAAGCTGTCCTAACGATTAAACAAAAGGTTGGTTGCAAGCGTGTGCAGTTGCATATGTTCGGTTTGTATATGACTTTGCAAGATAAAGGTTTTGCCGTGACACCGGAGCAGAATCGTAACGGGATGTGCTTGGCAGCGACAGTGGCGGCCGGAAAAGCCGGAACAGGTCATTTGAATGCAAAAGAGAATCTGATGTGGGCCAAAGGGCATAATGTTTGTGATTGTGGTTTGGCTTGTTTGCAGAAGATTGCCGAGGTTATGGGTGATAAGGCTTTTGCAGAAACAGGAATCGGCTCATATCATGGTTTTGATATTATTGCCGTGCCAACGATTTTGGTTGAAAAACCGGTGACTTTAGTGGGAATGGGCGATACGATTTCTTCTGTTTCTCTTATCGGTGCTTTGAAAGCCTAGTGCTGACTTGAAATTTTGGTCATTTTGATTTGGCTGATTTGGTTGCGCTGGCGTTTCATAACCTCAAACTGAAAACCTTCAAAAATAAATTTTTGGTGCTGTTCGGGGATTGATTGAGTCATATCCAATAAATATCCGGCGATGGTGACGGCATTTTCATCATTGATGGTCCAGCCATATTTACGATTGAGGTCACGAATCGG
>CAYLIN010000143.1:0-2876 GCA_964383725.1 uncultured Azospirillaceae bacterium
GGAATCCCCCTCGACGATGAAAACTTCTGACAACGCAGGGTCTTTTTCTTGGCAATCAGCCAATTTTCCAGGTAAAGAAGCAACATCGAGCACACCTTTACGGCGGGTTAATTCACGTGCTTTGCGAGCCGCTTCACGAGCGGTAGCAGCTTCAACAATTTTACCGACAATCATTTTTGCTTCAGTCGGGTGTTCATCCAACCATTCTTTCAGCTTGTCGCCAATGATATTTTCAACAACAGGACGAACCTCTGAAGAAACCAACTTGTCTTTTGTTTGAGAAGAAAATTTTGGATCAGGAACTTTAACTGACAGAACACAAGTCAGACCTTCACGCATATCATCACCGGACAGAGCAACCTTTTCTTTCTTCAAAAGACCGTTTTCGGTGACATAGTTGTTTAATGTTCTGGTCAAAGCCCCACGGAAACCGGCTAAGTGTGTCCCGCCGTCTTTTTGCGGAATGTTGTTGGTAAAGCAAAGCATGCTTTCATTATAGGCATTCGTCCACTGCAAAGCAGCTTCAACCGTGATATCATTACCATCTCCGGCAATAAAGATAACATCTTCATGCAACGGTGCTTTTGATTTATTGATGTGGTCAACAAAAGCTTTCAAACCACCTTCGTAGTGGAAATCAGCTTCTTTTGGTTCAGCACCGCGGCGATCAATCAACTTCAGATAGACACCGGAGTTCAAGAAAGCTTTTTCACGGATAGCTCGTTCCAAAGTTTCAAAACTAAATTCTGTTTGTGTAAAGGTTTCCGGTGACGGCAAGAAAGTCACTTCTGTACCATGACGTCCCGGTGCATCACCGACAACAGTCAAATGCTTGGTTACATTACCATTGGCAAACTCGGCAACATGTTCATGCCCTTCCCGCCAAATGCGCAATTTTAACCAAGTGGACAAAGCATTTACCACAGACACACCCACTCCGTGCAAACCGCCGGAAACCTTGTATGAATTATTATCAAACTTACCACCGGAGTGCAGTTCAGTCATAATAACCTCAGCGGCAGAGATGCCTTCTTCCTTGTGCATGCCGACAGGAATACCACGACCGTTATCACGAATGGTTGCAGAACCATCTGGATTGAGGATGATCTCTGTCTTATCGCAATAACCAGCCAAAGCTTCGTCAATTGCGTTATCCAAAACCTCGTAAATCATATGATGGAGCCCAGAACCGTCATCTGTGTCGCCGATGTACATACCAGGGCGTTTACGCACGGCATCCAACCCTTTCAGCACCTTAATTTGATCAGCGCCATATTCCTTTTCTTCTTTGAGAATTTCGTCTTGTGTCATTTCTGAACTCATATCTTTTCCTATTCCTTTACACATAAAAAATCATTGGTAAAAACATACATCAGTTTGTTGTTTTTACCAAGAAATAAATCAAAGTTTTCCAACGATTGAGAAGGAAAATTAACGTCCGCCGGAAGCTTTTGACGCCACTTTACCAGCTGATTTTCCCGCCTCAGAAACGACTTTTGTCACAGATATTCCCTCCGGCTTAATTTCCACTTCAGAAACATGTGTTTTTGCAGCTTTTGATGCAGCAGCTTCCGGTGTTTCAATTCCTCGTTTTTCCATCAGTTTTTGGATTTTTTCCATTTCCTGACGTGCCTCTTTTTCCAGTTGATCTTTTTTATTCTTTTCTTCATCTTTTCGGCGTTTTTCTTCTTCTTGACGCTGTTTTTCCTCGTCTTGACGCTGCTTTTCTTGTTCTTGCAATTTTTGTTCTTCTTGACGTAACTTTTCTTGTTCTCGATTATTGCGTTTTTCACGTTCTTGAGAAATCCGTTTTTTAGATATAATTTTCTTTTTAGCGTTGGCTTCTTTCAATTTTGGTTGATTTACGCGTTGATAAACCGAGTGACGAAAATTACGGATAACATCATGAATAATTTCTTGAACAACTTCTTGCTCCAGACGTTTTTGAGTGCGTTGTTCCTCGGCATAAACCTTGTCCAACGCCTCTTTTAGCAACTTCTCACGGATTTCTTTTTCTTCATCTTTGATTTTATTATATTCTGCTGAAAAAGCTAAAACATCTTTCTTTTCGCCACCAAAATCAGATAAAACAGTATCAATTTTCAAACGTGTTTTTTCCGCTTGTGCTTGCAAGCGTTTTTCTTTTTCATCGCACAAAAAGGTTCGTAGGCGCAGAGCTTCTCGCAACGACAATACAAGAACTGTAAAAACGAGTACCGCTCCACCTAAATAAACGACTTCTTCCATGGCACCTCTCTTTTTTCAGTGTATCAAAGAAAACGATATTACGCAATCACTAAATACGAGTCTGACAGAGTCGCAATTTTATTTTGCAGAGTCGGAAACGAATCGAAAAATATTTTTTACAGGACTCAAAACGAATCTGAGTCTATGTTTGCGGCGAATCGCCGGTTTCACTTGCGGGAATCGGTAATAAATAATTAACTTTTTTCTTTTTAGAATCCCCTTGAACGATGATTCTGCAGGTCAGAGTTCACACAAAGCTTTGTTATTATTCTTGGGGAGTAGAGGCTGAAAACGGCGCTATGTCTAAAAATTGAGTTGTCGCAGTTTATTAGGTATAATTTTCGTCCGGCAAAAGAATTTGTGGATTGACCAAGAATTGGTTGTCACCTCGTACTAAAATATTATTACCGCTGTTATTGTGTGTCCACTTCGGATTATTATGTCTTGTTTTTTAATGTGCTTCGGTCCAATTATCTCCGACACCAACTTCTGCCACAAAAGGAACTTTGTAATTAACAATTGTTTCCATTGTTTCTTTAATCAGGCAACTTACTTCTTCTACCTCAGCTTCCGGCGCTTCAAAGACCAATTCATCGTGGACTTGAAGCAACATTTGTGTTTTAAAGCCA
>CAYLIN010000144.1:0-2848 GCA_964383725.1 uncultured Azospirillaceae bacterium
CCACCTTCAATTACGATGTCGCAATCCATAATTACATATATGCAAATTTTATTTTTCTAGCGCATCAGCAACCGGTTCGTGCATTGACGAACCATTTGTTTGCAACAGATAATCAACTTGCTCTTCGTCATAAGATTTAATCAAACTTAGATAACTTTCAAGTTCTTTCATTAAATCTTGATCATCGATAAATTTCGCATAACCTGCGACCATTGGAATGGTTTTTTGAAAATAATAATGCTTCATGCCACCCGCACGAAAGTCTTCCAATTTGGTGTTTTTGATTTCGTCATATAACTTTTTGTTGACTTCATTTTTCAGGTACTCTTTTTTGGTGCATTTAGTGACATTGCTGACTCCAAACATTTTGTAATATAAATCTTTGGGAAATTTTTCTAACATAGTTGGGTCGTAAACATTGTTGCCAATTTCAATCCAACCATGAAGCGCACATTCCTTACTACCAGTTTTCAATTCCAAATACTTTAAGTCGCCACGTGCCAACAACGCATCATCAAAACAATAAAACATATACTCACTGCGTTCAAGACATTTTCCAGGACCAAGAACTGGTTTCAAATATTTTATGTGCAGGGAAACAGGAACACCATCAACATATGTGTGGCTCATCTGTCGATATAAATTTTCGTCGAAAGGCTGAATTGTGCCATTGCTTAAACCTTTTTGATGCAGCAAAGTTGTCTTAAAAAAATAGGCATCCTTCCGCAAATGTTGCAGTTGGTTAGAGACACTACTACACAATTTCGTCAATTTTTTATGCATGGGCATAATATAGGATATTTCTCAATCAATTTCAATATTAAATTAAAATTTTTTAATCCATAATTAACATTGCTTTTCAAATACTGCTGCTTGATTTGTTTGTTCCTTGGTCGGGTATTGAACAAGTTTTAGATACTTGTTTAATTCCTGTTGAAATTCGGTATCACCCGACATTTCGGCTATGCCCTTGACTAGCGGCATTGAAAGCAACAATTCAGAACGATATTTACCATTCGGCTGGTAATCTTGCAAATTGGCATTTCGTATTTTGTCATAAAGTTTTTTGTTTTCTGGGTGACTTACATATTCTGCATGGCTACACTTATGAACATTGCTAACGCCGTAAATTTTGTAATACAACTCCACTGGAAATTTATGCAACAGTGACGGGTCATAAACATAACCGTCCTTTTCAATCCAACCATGCCCTGCGTTATCTTTAGAGAATTTTAATTCCAAAGTTTTTTGGTCGCCCCGTACCAATAACGCGTCATCAAAACAAAAGAACATATACAAACTACGGTCGTAGCATTTTCCAGGCCCCAAAGTTGGTCGCAAGTATTTCATCTCAATTGAAACTGGTACACCGTTAATATATGTGTGGCTCATTTGTTCATAAAAATCTTTGTCAAAAGGCGTAATTGTACCATCCTGCAAACCCTTGTTTATAATTGTTGCCGCGCACGAATAGTACAAGTCAGTGCGCAAGGATTTCAGTCCGCGTTTCACAGTATCACATAATTTGGTTAATTTCTTATTCATCGACTCTAGTATAAAAAATTTATCTTGAACATTTCAATAGTTGACGAAAAATTTTAGGTAATTTTTTTCATTCTAATGCCGTTAAATTCACGCAAGATGCAAATTTTATTTTTCTAATGCAGTGTCGATGATTTGTTCTTGGGTTGGGTATTGAACCAGTTTCAAATAAGCATCTAAATCTTTTTGGAATTCGGGGTTGTTGCGGTATTCTGGCGTGTTTTTGATTTCAGGAATCTGATCCAATAATTGAGAACGTCTGCGTCCGTTTGGTCGAAAATCGGCAATAGTTGTTGCTCTCACTTCAGTACAAAGATCTCTAAATTTCTTATCCTGTTGACAAAATTCTTCATATGTCATTTTTTCTATATTTTTTGCTTTAATCATTTTATAATAAAAGTCTTTTTGAAATTTCGACAAAAGCGTCGGGTCATAAACATCATCACCGATTTCAATCCAGCCGTGCCGACCTTTTCCCTTGCCATGGGCTAACTCAATATTTTTATTATCACCACGTACTAATAATGCGTTATCAAAACACAAAAACATCAGTAGGCTTCGTTCAAAACATTTTCCTTCTTGGGCGTTTCCATCCGGTGCAAAATATTTGATTATCATTGATATTGGTAACCCTTGAAAGAAGGTATGACTCATCATAGCATAAAAGTCTTTATCAAAATCTGTAATTTTACCAGAACGAAAACCATCTATTTCCATACGTACTAAGTGATTTACATTCATTTCGCTACGCAACTGTCTTAATTTTTGCGATGCACCTTTTGTGGTCGCAACCTTGTGCCACATCTCTTTGTTTCTTCTAATACCAACAGTTACACGAGCACAAAAACGTGCAAATTTACTTACCGCTGTTTCAATCGCTGTTTCAACCATCGGCACATTATAAAACATTGACTACTAACTTTTCAATACCCGGCAAACAAATTTATATTTTTTTACATGATAAAAGCGTGCCAGTGTGACACGCTTTAATCAAAGAAATACTGTTATTTTATGTCCTGGTTGGTCACTAGAACAAAACAACCTGGATTCGATGGACTATTTACTGTAGTTTTGCCGTTGTCGTTTTTCTTTAATGCTAGGCTAACCAAATAACTGGAACCAACCACCAAAGCGATGACTAACACAAACACAAGCAAGGTCACGCAAAGTCTTCGCTTGCTCATAGATTAACGCAAACCCAATTGTTTTTTCAATTCACGGAAAGCCGCAAGATCAGTATTTTCCAAATAATCCAACAAACGTTTACGTTTACCCAACATCAAAGTCAAACCACGACGACTGTGTT
>CAYLIN010000145.1:0-2848 GCA_964383725.1 uncultured Azospirillaceae bacterium
TCAATATTGTCTTTCGGCATACTTTCGGCACGAGCAGCCTGAATAGCCAAACGCAAACGCGGGTTTTTATCAGGTTCAGGTAAACCGCTTTTAGCAGCAATAGTAATATCACGAGCCAATTTAGCAAATACCTTTGCTTTTTTGGCATCTTGCGCACCTTTACGGTACATAATATTCTTAAACTGGGAGTGTCCAGACATTGATATACTCCTTAAAATTCATAAACTCGCAAGCTTTATACATCAACAAGAAAAAAGTCGCAAGAATTTTTTAAAAGGAAAAATGAAAAAGATAAAAAGCACCTAAATGTCAAAAACTATATAATAAGAAATAACGGCGGAAATATCGGAACGTATAAAATAGTACATGAGGACACTTTTGTCCTGCAATTTCTGTATTAGATGACCATTATACAACCTTTTCAATTAGTCGCGAATAACCATATAATCCAACCGCTGATTATCCGCTTTCAAAACACGGAAACCAATACCATTAATTTCAATTAAACCGGGTTTATTAGGAAAGCTGATTTCTTCAAATGTTCCACGACCACCATCTTGAGCACTACTATAATCAAAAACGGTAAACCATAAACGATCATTCTTAATACCTTCATACTTCACATCAAACCCCTTGACCGGTTTTGTTTGTGTACTGGATGACGTGGCAATGTCAACCATCTTTAAAGTTGAAGGCATAACTTCGTATTCTGTTCCCAAAAGAATCAAACGAGAGCCGTCTAACTTACCGGAACGTTGTCCAAAGTTTCCTTCATCATCAATCATAAAAACAAATTCATCACTCTCACCAGGAATAAGACGCCATTTTTTCCCATCCATATAAAATGCTCCCAACACATTTATCTTATCATCTTTTTTATATGTTTGAGAAATTCCGCCACTACTTAATGCACCATTTTGATTAGGCTTCACAAAATTCTGCTGATACCAATAACGGCGATATGTCCGATCATTTAAAACAGAATAACCGCGAAAAGCAGTCATTGATTGATTGAGTTTATAGTTTTTATCATTCAAATATTCAGTTTTAACCAATTCCTGTTCATTTTTATAACGATCAACAGAATAACTGTTCCAAAATGTAAAAAAGCCCTTTCGAGATTTAAGCACATCAATTTCACCGGCATAGACACAACCGGCAAGCATCAACATCAGTAAAGGCGTAATTTTTTTAATCATTTATTTTTCTCTTCTGGGCAAATTAAATTTATTATTAATTATTATACGATAAACTCCGTTTGTAAACAATGGATTTAACTATGTTCATAAACAGGAACGATAAACATGAATATGAGCAGCTGCTGGCAGGTAAGCTTTTTTCCTAAAGGAAACACGTCACCGGAATTTGAAAATTTCTTAGATGAATATTTTGAAGTAAACGCTTGCAATTTTGACGATGATGGCAATGACGAATACATCGGCTATATCGGTACTGACTTTTCTGAAGAAAATATGAAAAAAGCGGCTCAAACTTTCGGCATCACATTACCCGAGTACAAAATAGAATTGCTGGAAAGCAGTAACTGGCTGAAAGACTATGTTATCCGCTTTGCCCCCTTTGAAGTTGAAGATTTTTTAATTTACGGTGTTCACGAAACAACTGCACCGCAAACCGACAAAATCCCCATGAAGATTTATGCTGCCACAGCCTTTGGCTCTGACCACCAAACCACACGCAGTTGCCTAAAAGCCATTTGTGAACTGTATCATCAAAATTTGGCTGCCAACAATATTTTAGATATAGGTACCGGATCAGGAATTTTATCTCTTGCCGCGGCCAAACTCTGGCAACAAGAATGCAAAATCACTGCTGTTGATATCGACCAAGAATCTGTCTGGGTGACACGTCAAAATGCCATTGATAATAATGTTGACACTCTGATTAGCACAGATGTCAGCGACGGCTGCCAAGCCGACATTGTCAAACAAAATGCCCCTTACAATTTAGTTCTGGCCAATATTCTGGCTCGTCCTCTTTTATCAATGGCCGCCGACATCCATCAAAATCTCCAAAAAAACGGATATTGCATTCTTTCCGGTTTTGTTGAAGACCAAAGCGATTGGATTATTTCAGAATATCAAAAACAAGGCATGCGATTAATCAAACTATACGAACTGGATAATTGGCGCGCCGCCCTCATGCAAAAGGTATAACTCATGACGTTACAAGAATTACAAAAAGAACTCATCACTCACAATCTAGATGCATATATTGTCACCCGAAACAATATGTTTTTGGGACAAGATATTTTACCGGAAGAAAACAAAGTTAAAGAGCTCTGCAGCTTCAGTGGTTCCGCCGGCACATTGCTTGTTTTTCGAAATAAAACTTATCTGTTCGTTGACGGACGCTATGAATTACAAGCTGCTCAAGAAGTCAATCCTGAACAAATCACAGTCGTCTGCACCAAAGACAGCTTAGCAACATGGATACAAAATAATTTGGAAGATCCATGCAAAATTGCGTACAATCCTTGGTGTCATAGCATCAGTGAAGTCGACTACTGGGGACGCAGCTTAAAAAAACATACATTTGTTGAAGACAGAAATCAATTACTTGGTTCTCGTTTAAGCCAACAAGAAGCAGATATTTTTGAACACGACATCAAATATGCCGGTGTTTCAATGGATGAAAAAATATCCTATCTAACTAAATTCATGCAAGAAAAAAAACTTGATGCTTTCTTTATGTGTGAACCGGATTGTGTATCATGGCTAACAAATTTACGTTCAAAAACATTGGCAGACACGCCGTTGCTACGGGCATTTGCTCTGATTGACGCCCAAGGAGAAATCAGTCTGTTCACCACCGATTTCAAAAAAATTGA
>CAYLIN010000146.1:0-2805 GCA_964383725.1 uncultured Azospirillaceae bacterium
GACAATGCGCTTGATCCGGTTTGAACAAAAAATCTTTCAGATAGGCAACAACATGTCGATAGTGTCCATGGACCATAATATGATCGCCTTTATCGCATAGAGTTTGCCAAAGTGTTTTCTTCGGGTCGAGAGAAAGCCTGTTTTGATCAAAATAAGCTTCCTCCAGATTTTTGCCGATACGGACAAAGCCGCTGTCCGGCTCCAATCTTTTGGTTAAAAGTTTGATAAGTGTGGTTTTTCCGGCTCCGTTTGGCCCGACGATACCGATTTTGTTGCCCTTGATAATGCGGGTTGAAAAGTCTTTAATAATGTCACGATTGCCGAAAGATTTGCAAATGTGCTTGGCTTCAATAACCAACTTAGAGCGATAATCACCTTCTTCGACATTAAGGTTGATACTGCCCACTTGTTTAATTTGTTCCCGTCTTTCTTGTCGCAATTGTTGCAGCTTGCGCAAACGCCCCATATTACGACGTCGGCGCGCAGTCACTCCTTTATGCAACCATTCGGTTTCTTCCTCAATTTTTTTGTTGAGATGATGTTGTTCAATCAGCTCTTGATTAATAATTTGCTCCTGCCACTCTTCAAAAAATTGAAAGCCTTTATTGTTGCGATGCATTTTGCCGCGATCAAGCCAAAAGGTTGTCTTTGAGGTATTGTTTAAAAACATGCGGTCGTGTGAAATGAGAATGACAGCCCCGCGAAAATCCGCAATAATTTTCTCCAACTTTTCGATTGTCGGTAAATCCAAATGGTTGGTTGGCTCGTCCAAAAGCAAAATATCAGGTTCTCCGGCCAAGGCGCGAGCAAGGGCGGCTTTGCGGCGTTCTCCGCCGGATGCTTTGGCGGGATTTTGTTCTGCGGCAATTCCAAATTGTTCAATCAGGATATCCGCCAGATAGTTGATATTTTCATCTCCTTTAGGAAAACCGTCTAAAACAACATCTCGCAAGGTTGCATAAGCGGATAAATCCGGATCTTGCGGCATATAGGATATTTTTGTTCCCGGTTGAATAAAGATTTCTCCGCTATCCGGTTCAATTTCACCGGCAATGACTTTAAGTAATGTTGATTTTCCGGAGCCATTGCGTCCGACTAAAGATATTTTATCGCCTTTATTAATATAGAGTTCCACATCTTGGAACAATTGGTTTGTTCCAAAGGCTAGGGCTGCAGATTTTATGGCATAGATAGGAGGTTCTTGCATTGTTGACTATTTTTCAATCAGGTGTTCGCCCTCAATTTGCCATTCTAAACCTTTTGCCGCCCATAAAAAGAAGTCGTTAAGTTTATCTTCTTTAATTCCGGCATTAATCCCGACGGTATAAATCGTTTTCATTTCCTCATCGGTAATTTCATGGTCAATAATGGCCAGCATGATCATTTCTCTGAGAATATAGCGTTTCAAACAAGTACTGCTGATTTTTTTGATTTCCTTAGCTAATTCTTCTGTTGATTTTGGCGCCGGAATTTTTCTGAGTTCTGTTACGGACATGCCGATTTCTTCCGCTTGATGTTTCAAATAGCTTTTGTGTTCATCAGACAAATTGTTTTTACCGCCCAAAACACAGAAAAGAGCGCGGACATATGTTATTTTTTCATCATCGGAAAGTTGTTTTTTTAATCCACTCATCTCAAAAATCCTTCACCGGTTAACATTAATGACAGTTATATAGCGGAATAATTAAATAATTGCAAATTTTTTTCTTGAGGATTGGTTTGGCTATAAAATAAACAGAGGCTCAGTCATTAACAAATTAATAAGACATTGTCGCTATAGTGAATTCAAATAAATAAAAAAAAGACTTGATTGTTCCGAAAAATTAGAGTATAAAATGGACAAAATTTCAAAAATCAACAAAATGGACTTGGAGAATATCATGAAAAAAACATTATTGGCTGCAGCTTCTGCAATGGTTTTGGTTTTGTCTGCCACATCTTCTGCTTCTGCAAAAGACGGTTTTTATTTAGCCGTTCGTGGTGGTACAACCAATTATAACCTGAACAATAAAAATGATGATGTCAGCCGTAAAGCCCGTATCGACTATGGTAACACATGGAACGCATCCGGAGCTTTAGGTTATAAATATAAATACTTCCGCATTGAAGCCGAATACATTTATCGTAACGATATTGATGCTGATCGTTCATATCTCAGCCCTTCTGGAGATACTATTTCTGAAACAGCTACCTTAGAAGCAGATTCGTTTATGGCTAATGCTTATATTGATTTCATGCCCAATTATTGGATTAGTCCGTATATCACCGGTGGTATCGGTATGAGTCGTCTTGATTTAAAATATAAAGATATGGAGGATATGGCTCGTTCTGAAAGCGACAATACATTTTCTTGGATGGTTGGTGCCGGTTTGTCACTCCGTTTGAACCGTTGCTTGAATTTGGATGCCGGCTATCGTTATATCGATATGGGTGACCTCGGTGATGCCGAATTTAATGCTCATGAAGTTTATGGTGGTTTGCGTTTCACATTTTAATGCGAGTCGCCAAAAAGAAAAAAGCTCCTTTAACAGGAGCTTTTTTTTTATGTCATGGTCAACCCCGAAATAACCTCCGCATCCTCATTCTTTACAAAATTATCCGAGTCGCGATAATGAAAAAAAGATTGCGTATATCATTGTTTTTGCATGATTCTTGAAAATAAATAGGGGCTTTGATTAAAAAAACTGTTGATAATTTGAAAAAAATGTGATATGGTGAATTTACGTCGTCAGTAAGAGGACGTGTTTATCAATCCACAGTATTTGGAGAACGAT
The DNA here is from genome assembly GCA_964383725.1 of uncultured Azospirillaceae bacterium. Lineage (GTDB taxonomy): Bacteria > Pseudomonadota > Alphaproteobacteria > RF32 > CAG-239 > CAZU01. Next base: position 2,775 of record CAYLIN010000146.1, read on the forward strand.
CATGTCAGATATTTCCTTAACAGCTAGTATG
>CAYLIN010000147.1:0-2786 GCA_964383725.1 uncultured Azospirillaceae bacterium
ATTGCAGAATTTCGCAAAACGGTGTTTTATTTAGTTGATTTTAGAAATAAGATGAGCTAATAATGCCGGTTGAATAACTAACAACATTAATTTTAGAGTATGAGAAAATGGCTACACCTAAACACAAAACTTCAAAATCTCGCCGCAATATGCGTCGTTCTCATGATGCTTTAACAGCTAATTCTTACATGGAATGCCCGAACTGCGGTGAATTGAAAAGACCTCACAACGTATGCCCGAAATGCGGTCAATACGATAAACGTGAAGTTGTTGCTCAAAAAGCAGCTGAATAATTTATTACTATTGTAACCGGCCGTTTTATGCGGCCTTTCTTTGAATGGAGCAGGTTTTGTCTACGAATAATCTGGTTATATCCATTGACGCTATGGGGGGGGACAATTCCCCCCGAATCGTGATTGAAGGATTGGCTATTGCCGCAAAAAAGAATCCTGATGCTAAATTTTTATTGTTTGGCGATGAAGCTAAAGTTATGCCGATTTTGAATCAATATCCGGCATTGCTTAAAGTTTGTGAAATGCGCCACACAACAGAAATGGTTCACAATGAAGACAAACCGTCTTCCGTTATCCGCAATCGTAACACCAGTATGTATATGGCTATTGACGCTGTCCGTAAAGGTGAAGCTCAAGCTATTGTTTCTGCCGGAAATACCGGTGCTCTGATGGCTATTTCAAAATTGGTTCTGAAAACCATTCAAAAAATCCATCGTCCGGCAATCGTCAGCATTATGCCGCACCAAAACGGCAAATACATTATGCTTGATTTAGGAGCCAATACAGAATGCAATGCCATCAATTTAGCTGAATTTGCATTGATGGGAGATATTTTGGCGCGTCATGCCTTGGGGCTTAAAAAACCTCGTGTTGCGTTACTGAACATTGGTGCCGAAGAAATGAAGGGCAAAGAAGAAATCAAACAAGCCGCTCATATGATTAAAAATTCACATATGAACTTAGATTTTCGCGGTTATGTTGAACCTCATGAAATTCCGAATAATGTCGCAGATGTTATTGTGGCTGACGGTTTTACCGGAAATATTGCTTTGAAATCTATTGAAGGTACTGCCCGCTTAGTTATCCGTCTTTTGAAAAATGCGGTAAAGAAATCTTTCTTGGCAAAATTAGGACTGCCTTTTATGCTCGGTGTTATGCTCCGAGTTAAGAAGACTATGGACCCTCGCCTCTATAACGGTGCAATGTTTGTTGGCTTGAATGGTTTATCTGTTAAAAGTCACGGCGGTACAGATGCTTTGGGTTTCTCTGTTGCTGTCAATAATGCATTGATGTTGGTTCGCCAAAATTTTGTTGCAACAATCCGCGAAGAAATTGAAAAAGTTGACCTTGACGAATTATCACAGGAAGTGTTTTACGATGTCTATTAGATCTGAAATTATCGGCCATGGCCATTATGCCCCCAAAAAAGTTTTAACTAACGACGATTTAGCTAAAATTGTTGATACCAATGATGAATGGATTACCACACGTACAGGTATTAAAGCTCGTGCCGTCGTTGAAGATGAAGTCAACTCAGATATTGCAGCAAAAGCAGCTGAAATGGCTATGAAAACAGCCGGTATTTCTCCGAAAGAAATCGATTTAATCATTTTAGCAACTGTAACTCCGGACAATACGACTCCGGCAACAGCTATTAAACTAGGAGCAATGCTTGGTGTTAATCCGGGTGTTCCGGCTTTTGATATGTCTGCTGCCTGCTCTGGTTTTGTTTATGCTTTGACTATGGCTGATAACATGATTCGTTTAGGACAAGTTAAAACAGCTTTGGTAATTGGTTCTGAGACTCTATCAAAAATTACAGATTGGACAGATCGCAACACATGCGTTTTGTTCGGTGACGGCGCCGGTGCTGTTGTCTTGCGCGCCACAGAAGGAAAAGGAACTGCGGAAGATACAGGTGTCCTATCAACCGTTTTGTTCTCTGATGGAACACACTATGATAATCTGCGCACAACCGGTGGTGTTTCAACAACACAAAATGCCGGCTTTGTCACTATGGATGGTAAAGAAGTCTTTAAATTTGCGGTTACTAGTATGCCCCAAGCAGCTGAAGAAGCTATGAAACTGGCAAATATTACTATTGACGATGTCGATTGGATTATTCCTCACCAAGCCAATATCCGAATCATTGAAGGTGTGGCTAAGAAACTTGAATTGCCGGAAGAAAAAGCAATTGTTAATATTGCCAACCATGGTAATACCTCAGCGGCAACAATTCCAATGACATTATCTGAGAAAATTGAAGACGGCACCTTAAAAAAAGGCGATTTGATTGTTTTAACAGCCATGGGAGCCGGATTCACTTGGGGTGGAGCTGTCATTCGCCTGTAAATAACTGGTAAAAAATTGTGGATTATGTCTTGTCACAGCCAGGAATCTGGTTTAAATATCTGACATATCTTTTTTGATGTTTGTAATGTAAGAGGATTAAAATGAAAACAATAACACGTGCTGACGTTGCAGAAACTATTTATGAAGAAATCGGACTTTCTCGTAAAGATTCTAATGATATTTTGGATATGATTCTTGATGAAATTGTTAAAGAATTAAGCAATGGTAGTGATGTGAAGCTCTCCTCTTTTGGCACGTTTTCTTTACGAGATAAAAAAGAACGTTCCGGCCGCAATCCTAAAACCGGGGTTGAAGCGGTTATTTCATCCAGACGGGTTATCTCTTTCAAACCGTCTCAAACCATGCGTAAAATCATTAATGCTTAGTTGTTTTTCCGATGGTTGTTAATAAAAGCAAAGC
>CAYLIN010000148.1:0-2763 GCA_964383725.1 uncultured Azospirillaceae bacterium
ATCAGGTAATCCGTTAGCCATTTTTTGTCTCTCTATATTTTTGTAAAGCGGCAGGGAAAGGTTCTAATACTTTTTCCAACACGCCTTTAAGCTCTGAAATACATACGCCGTAGTTTGTGATTGGCACACCGGCCTGCTCACAACGGCTGATGCGAGATAAGACCTCGCGTCGATTATTCATACAGCCGCCACATTGGACGACCAATTTATAATCAGCCAAATCAGCCGGAAAATCATGTCCGGCAACATGGTTGATTTCAAGTTCTTTGCCGGTTTTAGCTCGCAACAAACGTGGAATTTTAACACGTCCGATATCGTCTTCAACAGCATGGTGCGTACAAGATTCCGCAATCAAAATTTTATCTCCGTCCTGCAATCCGCTAATGGCAGCGGCTCCTTCAACCAGCTTGACAATATCCCCCTTCAAGCGGGCAAACAGAATCGAAAAAGTTGTGCAAAGAATATCCTTAGGTGTATTGGCAACCATAAAGTCAACAACCTGAGAATCGCAGATAACCAAATCCGGTGCTGTTTTACAATTGGACAAAGCTCGAAGATAATCTTTTTCTTTGACAATGGTCACATACTGCTCGTTATCCAGACAATCGCGGATAGCTTGCACTTGAGGTAAAATCAGGCGACCTTTCGGTGCTTCATAATCTATCGGCACAATCATCATAATATGCCCATTTGCCGGCGCCAAATCTCCCAATAGCGGCGGAGGGGTAACAAAATCTTCAGGACAAACTTTCAGTAAGGCTCTTTTCAATTCCCCCAAAACACGGTCACGATCGGCCACATCCGTCGAATTAACTTTAATCCCCTCACCCTCTGCCGGATAAATATCTGATTTGTTAAAAATCTTAATAACCGGAATTTGACGTTTGTCAGCCTCGGCTAAAATTTCATTTTCATAAACGTCGAGGTTGTTTCCTTCACAAACCAACAAAATGATATCAGCCCGTTCAAAAACTTTTTGCGTTTGAGCCAGACGTTTCTCCCCCAAAACCGTTTCATCACCGAAACCTGCCGTATCCAACCATACGACAGGCCCAAGAGGTAGCAACTCCTGTGCTTTTTCAACCACATCGGTTGTTGTTCCGGCCTGTGAAGAAGTCACAGCAATATTCTGTCCGCTTATCAGGTTCAGAAAGCTTGATTTTCCGGAATTAACCCGCCCCATCAAGGCAATGTGTAAACGCAATGATTTTGGAGATGTTTCCATTTATTATCCTTAAAATTTGAATGATGATAAGCTGTCATACTCCTGTCAGAAGAAGAATGCAAGCCCTTATCTTGGGTTATAACCCGTTAACGAAATAATGACATGATTAGCTATCGTCAGACCGAAAATCGCCGTAATTGTCGGCAACGAACCCAATGTATGACGTTGGCGACCATTGTCCGGCGCCTCACCATCCAAAGACAGAGCTGTTTCAGGTAAATTAACTTGCTCGTCTGAAAAGACACAGTTGATTTGATTGATTTCGACCCCGCGTTTACGCAGACGCTTGCGGATGAATTTTGCCAATCCGCAGTTTTTGCTGGCACTTAATTTTCCGCTTTTGATACAAGACGGATCTGATTTTAATGCTGCCCCCATTGAAGATATAAAAGGAATCTTTCGTTCGTATAAACTTTCAATCAGACAACATTTGGGATTGAGGGCATCTATAGCATCGACCACATAATCCAGCGGTCGATTTAATAAATCCGGCAATGTATCGGCATTAACAAAAGTATTGATCACTTCCACCTGACAATCCGGGTTTATGTCAAGCACCCTTTGTTTGGCAACTTCGGTCTTTTTTTGCCCGACTGTTGAAGTTAGTGCCAGAATCTGACGATTGATATTGCTGGTGTCAAAGGTATCAAAATCAACTAAAATCAGATGTCCGACGCCTGCTCGAGCCAAAGCTTCAAGAGCGTATCCGCCAACGGCGCCCAGCCCGACAACCATAACGGTTGATTGTTGTAAACGAGCTATTCCTTTTTCTCCCAACAACATTCTTGTACGTTTTAATCTGTCATTTTCCATAAAACAAATCCTTTGAATTTTGATATACTGCGGCGGCAAATTCTTCAACATCTTCACCACGATATGCCGCTAATTGTATCGCTAATTTCGGCAAAAAGCATGGAGAACTCTCTTTTCCTTTTTCCAAATTTTGATATGGTCCGTCTGTTTCCAATAATAATCGATTTTGCGGAACAGTTTTAACAATTTCAGGTGCATTTTTGCTCTTCAAAATCGACTGTGAAAAAGAAATATATCCGCCATTGTCAAGAATCAATTTAACCAATTCATTAGCACCGGTAAAAGAATGAAACACAAAACGCACACCTTTTAACAAAGACCAAAATTGCGGCAACCACTCAGCGGCTTTGACCGCATGCACCAACAACACACGATTATATTTTTTTGCTAACTCTATCTGTATTTGAAAGACATTAGCTTGCGGCTCCAGCTCACTGTCTTTTATTCTATCCAGTCCTGCTTCGCCAATTTGTGCATTGGGATTTTTCCTTAACAATTGATCCAGCTTTACAGACCAATCAGCAGATGCTTGACGCACATACCACGGGTGCAATCCCAATGCCGGAATGACTTTAGGATATGAATTTGACAATGCCAGCACTTTTTGCCAATCATTTTCCTGCGCACTAATGCATACAAATCCGCTCACGCCACATTCGTCGGCGGCGGTGATGATTTGTGGTGCACTACTCGACTTATAGTCTTGCAAATGAATATGGGTGTCG
>CAYLIN010000149.1:0-2759 GCA_964383725.1 uncultured Azospirillaceae bacterium
GAGCATAAGCCTGATCTTTATTAACTGCTTTATAAGCGTTTACGATTCTTTTTCCCATCATACTACTCCACAACCTTAATGCCCATAGAAACAGCCTGACCTTTAACCATGTTCATAGCAGATTCAACTGTTGAGCAGTTCAAATCCGGCATTTTGGTTTCAGCGATTTCTTTAACCTGAGCCATTGTAATCTGACCAACAATGTTTTTATTCGGTTCTTTAGAACCAGACTTAACATTGGCAGCTTTCTTCAAATAGTAAGCTACAGGAGGAAGTTTAGTAATAAATGTGAAAGACTTATCTTCAAAAGCTGTAATCACAACAGGAACAGGAATACCCGGTTCCATCTTTTGAGTAGCAGCGTTGAATGCTTTGCAGAATTCCATAATGTTCAAGCCTTTTTGACCCAATGCAGGACCAACCGGAGGAGAAGGGTTAGCCTTTCCAGCGGGGATTTGAAGCTTGATTAACCCTAAAATTTTCTTTTTAGACTTAGCCATTTCATACCTCTTATAGGATCGTGGTACTCAGGCCATGGCCGGCCTCCCACGAATTTTGTTAAAACAATCTCTAAAAAAGGCGATTCGTATCACTTTAGACAGAGTCACCCCTTTTCAGAGTCGCTTTTGTATATCACAAACGATTCATTTTGCAAGCATTTTTTCACATAAAAACACAGATTCTATATTTTTTGTCAATTTTTCTTGCCTTCTGGAAGAATCTAGGATATTATTTTTTAACTTATAAAAATTACTATTCCGATTATTCACCCCATCAAAATAATATATTATGAAAAAAGAATTCTTCCGCGCCGGCTTTCGGTTGAAAGACACCTCTCTCGCCCGCGTAGAAAAAGTGAAAGATGACAGAGTAATGTTTTGCCTCATCAATCAGGATGGCGAAATCTGCACCGCGTGGTATTATGTCCATGGCGAGCACATCAACACCCACCAAGTCTTCAAAAAAGGAGACATTATTGAAGTCAAAATAATCTCGATCGTCAAAGACAGCAAGAAAAGTGAGCAAACAGAAATTATCGTTACTCCGATTACTTTCCCTATTGACACTTTCGTTGCCGAAAATCCCATCGGTAGCGATGTTACAGGAACAGTAACCGAAATCAACGGCGGAAAAATGCTCATAGAGCTGGCAAAAAACGTATTCTGCCTTGTCAAACGAGTTGCTAACTCAAAAACAGGAACAGAAGTCACCTGCCGCCTCAACCGCTACAACGAAAACAAAAAGCTGCTTTTCGCTGCTATCGTTCACTAAATTCTAAATCAAAAGCCCTGTCCATAAAGAACAGGGCTTTTTTAATTACTTCTTTTTCTTTGTTGGCGCGTCACCTAACTCAGAAGTACAATGCGGACAGCGTGTTGCCTTGACCGGAATTGTCTCATAACAATAAGGACAAGTCTTTGTATCCGGCTCTTTCTTAGCTTCAGCAGCCTGTTCCTGCTTAAGCATTTTAGCCTGCAATTCATTAATCGCCTTAATCAAAATAAATACGGCAAAAGCCACGATAGTAAAACTGATAAGCGCATTAATAAACAAACCGTAATTCATTGTCACAGCACCAGCTTTTTGAGCCGCGTCCAAAGACAAATACGGTGCTTCGGGAGTACCTTGCTTCAACACAACAAACAGATTAGTAAAATCGACCTTACCGAGCAACAACCCAATCGGCGGCATAATCACATCTTTAACCAAAGAATCAACAATTTTACCAAAAGCAGCACCGATGATAATACCGACAGCCATGTCAATCACATTGCCACGCATTGCAAATTTTTTAAATTCATTAAAAAAACTCTTAAACATGTACGTCTCCTAAAAAACAAAGAACCCCGTCATTGCGGCAGGGTTCAATTAATAAAAATAAAACTAGCTGACTTTTTCTACCTGAGAGAACTCAAGTTCAACCGGAGTTGAACGACCAAAGATAGAAACCGAAACTTTCAAGCGAGATTTTTCCAAATCAACCTCTTCAACCAAACCAATGAAAGAAGAGAAAGGACCGTCACAAACACGAACCTGTTCACCAGCTTCAAAATTAACAATAGTCTGCGGACGTTCCACACCTTCTTGCATTTGAGTAATAATGCGTTGAGCCTCAGCTTCCGTAATCGGATAAGGCTTATTACGACTACCCAAGAAGTTGGTCACATTCGGATTATCCTTAACCAAGTGCCAAGCTTCATCAGTCATGATCATCTTCACCAAAATATATCCGGGGAAGAATTTGCGCTCACTGCTGACACGCGCACCTTTTTTAACTTCAACAACTTCTTCTGTCGGAATCATAACTTCAAAAATTTTATCTTCCATTTTTTTCAAAACGGCTTGTTCTTTGATAGATTCCGCAACTTTCTTTTCACAACCTGAGTGAACATTTACGACATACCAACGAGGATTCATCGGCTTAAACTCCAAGATTAAAAATTAACTTAACAGCCCAGCCGAGCAACTGGTCAACAAAGAAGAAAAATGCCGAAGCGATTGCAACAAGGACAATAACCATAAAAGAGCTTTGCATAACTTCTTTTCTGGTTGGCCAGGTAACTTTTTTGACTTCTTGTTTTACCTGTCTGAAAAACTGTATCGGACTGATTTTTGCCATGGAAATTTCCATTTCTAAATAAAATTAAACACGCCTCACCGATTCGTGAGAATTAAAGCAACCATAAACGATGACAGTCTGAATTTCAAGAACATTTTATTCAAACAGCCATTTTTGTTGATGGAAAACTTTTGATATA
>CAYLIN010000150.1:0-2721 GCA_964383725.1 uncultured Azospirillaceae bacterium
TTTCAGAGGTTAAACCGGAAAGAATTGCAACAGTTTCCGAATTCTATAAGGAAGGTGATTCTATCTGGGTTAAATGTCTTGGAACTGATAATCGTGGCAAGATTAAACTTTCTGCTAAACGTGTTAATCAGGAAACAGGTGAAGATCTCGAAAAATAATCAAAGATATTCATTAGAAAAAGCCGAGAATTTTGTTCTCGGCTTTTTCTTGACTCTCATGTTTTTTTATCTAAAATGCTTCTTACATTTTAATTAGAAAAAGAAATTATTAAAATTTATTTTTTATGGAACATTGTTTTTACATCTTAATTTGTTTGATCATACTAGTTTGTGTCTTTGTGATGGAGTCTCCCATTAGGTTTTCCAAAAAAGCTGGCAAACTGGTTGTTCCTGCAATTATCTTCCTATCGATCCTGCTGTTTGGGCTATCTGTCTGGGTGACGAATATGTTCTATGGCTGGTATCTGGAAAAACCTGAAGGAAACTCTTTGGTAATGTGTTTCAGTCCGACAGTATTGTGGGGGATTTGCACTTTGCTGATGAGGAATACGTATAAAAGCAATAGCGTTACTTGAATTTGCTCATAGGTAAAAACGTCGTCTTTGTGAAAAGGCGGCGTTTTGTTGTTTAAAAAGTCCTTGAAAAATAGAAAAAAGTGATGTATGAGTCAAGTCACCTGTTGCGGCACCCCTGGAGGCCGAATGGGTTTGTTTAATTTTTTTAAGGAATTTTAAAATGGTATCTATTACATTTAATGCTGAAAAGCGTGAGAAAGCAGGTAAGGGGGCAGCTCGTGCATGTCGTCGTGAGGGTCGCATTCCTGCCGTTATTTATGGTGGAAAAAAAGAAAGCGTTATGATTTCTTTGCACCCGGTTGAATTGGAAAAAGCTTTGGATACAGCTGGTTTTTATGATGCTGATATCGAAATCGTTTTGGACGGCAAAAAAATCAAAGTCGCTTGCCAAGATGTACAGTTTCATCCGGTGTCTGATGCACCGTTGCATGTTGACTTCTTGAGAAAGTAGTTTTATCGAGTTATCTAGAGCGATTTTTTCCGGTCTCAAAAAATTCATGTACTTCTATGTACACTAAAATTTTTTTTCGCCGTTAAAATCGCTCTATCTATCTCCCTAAAATTACTTTCTCTCTTTTTTATTGAGGATTGCTATGTTTCTTATCGTTGGTTTAGGGAATCCCGGTGCAGAGTATGAGGCAACACGCCACAATGTCGGTTTTATGACTGTGGATGCGATGGCTCAAAATTATGGTTTTGGTCCCTGGCGCGCCAAGTTTGACGGGCTGATTGCCGAGGGTAAAATTGACGGTGAGAAAGTGTATTTATTAAAGCCGCAGACTTATATGAATCTTTCCGGAAATTCGGTTGTGAAGGCTGCGAATTTTTATAAAATTCTTCCACAAAATATTGTGGTGATTCATGATGATATGGATTTGCCGGTTGCTAAGATAAAAGCCAAGTTAGGTGGTGGTGCCGGAGGACACAATGGCTTAAAATCTATTGATGCTGCTATAACGCCGAATTATAATCGTGTTAGAATTGGGGTTGGTCATCCTGACGGTAATGGCGAGAAAGTTGTTAATCATGTATTATCGCGTTTTTCAAAAGCCGATGGGGAAGAGATAAAAAAAGACATTGAAATCGTTGTCAAATCAATAGGCATTCTTTTACAAAAAGGAATCGGAGAATACTCCGGACAATTGGGAATGCTTATGAAAAAATAAGGACAGTTTTATAATAAAAATTAGTATGTAACTTAAATTATTTTACGATGAAAATTTTGACTTTTTTCAAAAAATGGCGTGAACGAGCTTTGCTGAAAGAGCTTCAAAACCTTTATTTGAGGAATAGTGCTTTCAGTAATGTCGAGACACCGTTGGATGAGTGGTTTGAGAGGCATTATAAAGATGTTCTTAAATCAGATGAGCTTTTAAGCTTTATTAACCGGCGGCGTTCTTTAACGGCAAGGTTCATGGATTATGTGCCTCAGACTGTGGAAACACAACGTGTTTTTTGCCGTTTGGGATGTGATGTAAGGAATAAACCATGTTTGCTGTATAGCGGTTTGTTTGAGATGTATGTCATGTATTATCAAAAACTCAGTCCCGAAATCGAAAGAATGATTTTCGATAATGAGCAAAAATATCATGATGCACTTATCTTGCTTCGTCTACGTGGTTATAGAAGAATGTAATCTGAAAATAAAAGCCTTATCTGAAAAGATGAGGCTTTTATTGTTGAAAAAAGAAAGTTTATCCGTTATAAGAAAAACAATTTTATAGCTATAAAAACAGGAGTTTATTTTATGGGATTTAATTGTGGTATTGTCGGTTTGCCAAATGTTGGAAAATCAACATTGTTTAACGCTTTGACGCAAACGATTGCGGCTCAGGCAGCAAATTTTCCGTTTTGTACGATTGAGCCGAATACCGGTCGGGTTGCTGTGCCGGACGCACGCTTGGATAAGTTGGTCGAGTTGGTTAAACCGAAAAGTGTTGTGCCGACACAATTGGAATTTGTGGATATTGCCGGTTTGGTAAAAGGGGCTTCCAAAGGCGAGGGATTGGGTAATCAGTTCTTGGCAAATATTCGTGAGGTGGATGCAATTATCCATGTATTACGTTGTTTTGAAAATGAAAATATCACTCACGTTGAGGGTTCTGTTGATCCGGTGCGCGATGCCGAAATCGTGGAAACCGAATTGA
>CAYLIN010000151.1:0-2700 GCA_964383725.1 uncultured Azospirillaceae bacterium
CCCGTGGTCATGTTGCTGATGTTATCACGCTCAAAAACTTTTTTGAACAGGAAGGGACTCTGACTGATGTCGGTGGTGCTAAATATCTGGTCAAACTGGCGGACACAGCGACTCCGTTAACCAATGCTGAATATTACGCCCAGTTTATCTATGACAAATATTTACGTCGTGAATTAATTTCCACCGGTTTTGATATCGTTAATAACGCCGTCAAAGAAGATATCGACTCCGACGCCAACCAACAAATTGAACAAGCAGAACGCCGCCTTTTTGAACTTTCCAATCAAGGAGATATAAATGGTGGCTTTGTTGACTTTTCAGAAGCCTTAGTATCCTCTCTCGGTCATATTGAAGAAGCTTATCAAAAAGATGGTAAAATCTCAGGTTTACCGACGGCTTTAGATGCTTTGGATAATAAAATCGGCGGACTGAACAACTCAGACTTGATGATTATCGCCGGACGTCCGGCCATGGGAAAAACAGCTTTAGCAACAAACATCGCTTATAATGTCGCTGAATATATGAGCCACGCAAAAGAACTGGATGAAAAATCTCGTGGTGTGGCCTTTTTCTCACTCGAAATGTCAGCCGACCAGCTGGCTACTCGTATCTTATCAACAGTCACCCAAACGAATGGTCATAAAATGCGTACAGGAGAACTTGACAGCGCTGAATTTACCAGAATTGCTGCAGCTGTTCGCGAACTGGAACGGATTCCTTTATATATTGACGATACCCCTGGTTTAAATATCAACACTATTCGCACCCGTGCTCGCCGCCTAAAACGCAATAAAGGTTTGGGACTAATTGTTATTGACTACATCCAATTAATTACCGGGACCGGCAGCAAACGAACAGAAGGAAACCGTGTTCAAGAATTGTCAGAAATCTCCCGCGGTCTTAAAATCCTCGCAAAGGAGTTAAATGTTCCCGTTATTGCTCTGTCACAATTAAACCGTGGTGTTGAACAACGTGAAGATAAACGTCCCGTTATGTCTGACTTGCGTGAATCCGGTTCTATTGAACAAGATGCCGATATCGTTATGTTTGTTTATCGTGAAAACTACTATCTTAAAAACGAAGAGCCACAGCAAAAACCATCAGAAACACCGGAACACCTGCAAAAACGTATTGAAGAATGGGAAGCTCGTGTCCGCGCAACTAATAACATTGGTGAGGTTATTATCGGCAAACAACGTCACGGTCCGACCGGAACTGTCCAACTCTTCTGGAATGGTGATTTCGCCCAATTTGGTAATCTTGCTAAAGAAGAATATTTACCAGATAGAATTGGTGATTAGGATTCCATAATGTCAAAAAATTTTTGGAAAGAAAAACAACCACAAGACTTTACAACCGAAGAATGGGAAAGCATTTGCACCCGTTGTGGCAAATGCTGCCAAATCAAACTTCAGGATGAAGATAGCGAAGATATTTTTTATACCGATATGGTTTGCCGTTATTTTGACCACGAAACATGCTGCTGTTCCCAATATCAAAACCGTTGCACATTGGTTCCGACTTGCCTGAAACTGACAATCGAAAACTGGAACAACATTCCTTGGATTCCAGAAGATTGTGCTTATAACATTTTGCAACAAACCGGTGATTTACCGGAATGGCACCCTCTGGTCAGCAAACAACCTCTACCGTTAGAACACTCCGTTAAAGGCAAGGTTATTAGTGAAAACCTTGTCCCCGAAGACGAATGGGAAGATCACATTATTGAGGATGATAATGACTGATAATTGGCTTGACGATGACTATGATCCGCAATCTCGTTTTGATAATATGGAAGGGATAGAACCTGAGTTTTGGAAAAAGAAAAAACTAGAGGAAATGACTCGTCAGGAGTGGGAATTGCTTTGTGATGGTTGCGGCAAGTGCTGCCTTAACAAACTTGAAATCCGCCGCAAAATAAAATTTACACGCACACATTGCCGTTTTTTGGATTGCCAATCCTGTTTATGCAAAATATATGAACACCGTTTTAAACAAGTACCGGATTGCCGTGACATTAACTTGGATGCTGTTCGTGAACAACCTCGTTGGCTGCCGAAAACCTGTGCTTATTGGCTATTGGATAATGGATACGACTTGCCTGAATGGCACCCTCTCCGCACAGGAAAAGCCGCTTCTGTTCACGAAGCCGGTATGTCTTTGCAAGGAAGAAACACCGTTTCTGAAAGTGGAATAGATGACTATGAAAATTACATTGTTGACTGGTCAGACCTTTGATATTCAGGAATATTTGGATTTTGACATCCAAATTGTCCGTTCGGCTCAAGCTAAACGGTTAACGTTGCGTATTGATGAAAAGAAACATCTTCCTGTTTTGACCATTCCACCTCGCTGCTCTTCCAAAAAAGCGCTTGATTTTGTGCAACGCAATCAAGATTGGATAACCAATATGATGGCGCGCCTGCCACAAGCCAAAAAATTTTCCGATGGTGAAATAATCAACATTCTGGGCAAAAATTATACAATTACTCACCACCCTAAAGAACGAGGCGGCGTTTTTTTTGAGGAAGATAAATTGATTGTTTGCGGAGCCGCTGAATTTATTCATCGCCGAATTTGTGATTTCCTGAAAAAACTGGCACACGACAAATTTTTGATGGCTTCTAAAAAAACAGCCGCAAAAATCGGATGTATTGTCAATTGTGTCAGCATTAAAGATACCAAATCCCGTTGGGGAAG
>CAYLIN010000152.1:0-2666 GCA_964383725.1 uncultured Azospirillaceae bacterium
GGAACTGAGCAGCCGTTCTCGTACCAAAAAGAAAAAGGAGTAAGCAATGAAAAATATTTTGCAGATTTGCCAAGAAGCAGCCAGTTTGGCAGCGGCTCAGTGTCCGATTGATTTATTTAATGAAGACAGTCAGCAAGAGGCTGTTTTTTTAAGTGTCGCCCGTGATACGTTGGACAGCTTGCTGCGTTATGGTGATTGGCAGGAATTGGTGAGGGAAGGATGTTTGCGAACGATTGGGAAAAAAACATCATATCTTATCAGTGATTTTTGTCCTGATTTTTATTCGTTGGTGAATAACACCATTTATATCAAAGATGCTCAGGAGAAGGTTTTAGGGGCGATTACTCCGGAAGAATGGATGCGTGAGAAGTATTTCAATCTTCCTTCGTTAAATTTGAAGTTTCAAATCCAAAACGGGCATTTTAAGTTTTTGACAGCTCCGGCGGACAATTTGAAAATTGTTTTTCAATATAGGGCATCATCGGTGGTGTTTGATGAAAAAAACGGTTGGGAAGAAAAATCTGAAATCACCAAAAACACGGATGTTCCTGTTTTTGATTCCTATTTGGTGAAAAAAGGCATTTTGTGGCGTTGGTATCGACGCAACGGTATGCCCTATGAAGAAGAATTTAATGAGTATGAGCGGGAAGTCAAAAGCAAATTCGGAGCATCTTTGGCAACCAGAGATATTTCATTATCCAGCGGCGTTTTTCTGCCGCAAGGGGAAGGAGTGATTGTTTATGCAGATAAGAAAAACTAATCGCGACTACGCATCTTCAAACTTTACGTTGCCGTCACCGGTCGGGGGATTGAATTGTCGCGACAGTCTTGATTTGATGGCAGCAACGGATGCGATTGTGATGGATAATTATTTTCCCGGAGAAACGAAAGTTTCTTTGCGGCGAGGATATGTCAAGTATGTAGGATTACCATTTGCCGTTAAGTCATTATTGGAATATAAAAGTCCGATGGAAAAACGGCTTTTGGCTTGTGCCGGCGGAAATGTTTATGACATCAGTTCAGCTTCGGCGGTTAAAATTTATGAACGGGATTTTTATCGTAGTTATTGGCAATCTTGTTTATTTAAAAATCGCTTATTTATGGTAAACGGGATTGATAAACCTCAGGTTTTTTATGTTGATGAAACAGGAGATTGTTTTGAAGAAGCTTCATTTACCGGTGAAGGCTTGGAAGTAAAAAATCTGGTTAATGTCTGTGTTTCCAAACAGCGTTTATTTTTTGCAGAGAAAGGTTCTCTCAGTGTTTGGTATTCTGAAGAAGCGGGAGAAATACAGGGTAAGTTACTGAAATTTGATTTATCGACTATTTCTCGTTGTGGAGGGGAAATCAAAGCTATTGCAAGTTGGACGCAAGATGGTGGTCAGGGGATGGATGATTTAACCGTGTTTATCACGTCAGAAGGGGAAGCTCTTGTTTATTCGGGAAATGATCCTTCCAATTATGAAGATTGGGTGTTGAAAGGTATTTATCGACTGAGTAAACCGATTGGCTATCAATGTGTTTTGCCATATCAGGGTGATGTGGTGATAATTTCTGAGGACGGATATATTCCTTTATCAAAAGCGTTGCCATTGGATAAGGCGGGAAGTTCGCAGATTGCCTTCAGCGATAAAATTCGCAGTTTGGTGTTGGAGCGTACCAGAGTTAATCGTTATAAAGACGGTTGGCAGGGTATTATTTACAGTCGTGGCGGCTATGCAATTTTTAATGTGCCGACAGCACAACAGTTTGAGCAACATGTTATTAATCTGAATACCGGTGCGTGGTGTCGTTTTACCAATATCCGTTCTTATTGTTGGGGGATGTTGGAAGGACGTATTTATTTTGGGTCTGATGACGGTGTGTTTTTGTTTGATGAAGGCTATTCAGATAATTTGACACCGATTATGGGGCATATTGAACAGGCTTATTCCAACCTTGGTTCTGATAATCTGAAAAAAATTCAGTTGATTAATCCGCGAACAACATCTTCGGCAAAATATGCGTTGGTGGTTTATACAAATATGGATTTTGAAAGTAAGGACAAACAATATGCCGAAAATATAGGATCATCGGGACTGACAAAATGGAATAGCGTTTCGTGGAGTTCCTTGGAACATCCGGTGGGGACAAAATGGGCGTCATTACAAGGAAAAATTCGTTCGCAATGGATTGCTAATTCGGCAACCGGTTTCAAAGCCAGTTTGGTGTTTAAAACTAAAACCAGAGGTAATTTAATTGAGTGGTATGACACGGGATTTAGATATGAACAAGGAAGCGGCATCTTGTAAAATTATCAGCGGGCGGATGCCGTGGCTGGTGGACTGGGTCAGTCATGGATTGGGTGAGGCTAATAATGATTGGGCCGGGACAAATTATTATACGGTAGCGTTTTATTATCATAAAAAACTTGTCGGCGGGTTGGTTTATCATGATTTGCGTCCAGGGTGTGATGTGTGGTGGACGATTTACACAACAGATAAAAAATGGTGCAATCGCAAAGTGTTATTTTTTATTTTTCATCTGGCATTTGAAGTTTTCAAATGTCAACGCATTAGTTTGGGTGTGAGCAGGAACAATTTGGCGAGTTTGAGTTTGGTAAAACGTCTTGGCTTTAAAGTGGAGGGATATCTGCGCTGTTATCGTGATAACGGAGAAGATGTCAT
>CAYLIN010000153.1:0-2658 GCA_964383725.1 uncultured Azospirillaceae bacterium
TTGTTAAACCATTTAACTGTTCCTGTTGCCATAGTAAAAATCCTTCTAAAACAGGTTAAAAAAACAAGCGCTCGCAGTCAAAGCGGGCTCTATAACTTCGTATCGGTGGCAGACTTAACCCGTTTATAAAGAATTTACTCTAAACCACGGTGCTTAGTTATGTTTTGATTGTAATCCAACTATTTTAGTTTGCAAGAAGTATTTTCTCTTTCGTGCTTGTAAATTCGTAAACAATGATTATCTGCTAATCACTCGGAAACAATATTTTAATGAGGTATCACATGAAAAAAACTTTTGCTGTTTTATCTGTTGTTTTGCCGATAGCCCTGCTCTTTAGTATGGCTGATGCATCTGCACAACATCGCAATTCGGCTTCAAATGAAGCCAAACAGGCTCATCATATGGAAGAAAAAGCTAAAGATGTTAAACATAAATCTGATAAAGATATGAAAAAACATCACAAAGAAATGAATGATTGCAAATGCAAAAAAGATAAAAAATGCGACTGTATGAAGAAAAAGCATCAAAAATATGCCAATAATGAACATATCATCGAAAACTATAATGAAGCCGTCGAACGTATTAATAAATCAAGCTTTGATGCCAAACAGAAAGAATTTTTGCTGAAACAAGCTCAAGACAGCCGTGATTTTGCCATGCAGCAAAGTGAAGCTCGCCAAAAATTTATGCAAATGCAAATGGCTGATCGCAAAAGCTTTGGCTTTACAAAAGAGAATTTGAAAGACAACAAGCCCAATAGAAAAGCAGTCAAAAAAATACATAAAATCTTATTTGATTAAAAATTTAAAGCGGTTTGAAAAGAACCGCTTTTTTATACTTCACAAATCAAAAAAAATCTGCTACGTTGTCGAACGTTGCCTGCAGCATTGGGGCTGCGGGCTTTTCATTACGTTATGATAAAGGAATTTTAAAATGTCACTAAAAAAATCAAGAAAAGACAATTATCCTGAATGGTATCAAGCTGTTGTCAGCGAAGCAGATATGGCTGAAAATTCTTCCAGTCCGGGATGTATGGTCATCAAGCCGTGGGGCTATGGTATTTGGGAACGCATCCGTGATGTGTTTGATGAAAAAATCAAGTCAACCGACCATGAAAACTGTTATTTTCCAATGTTCATTCCTTTATCATTCTTTCAAAAGGAAGCTGAACACGTTGACGGCTTTGCTAAAGAAATGGCCGTTGTAACCCATTCTCGCCTGTCAATGAAAGATGGTAAGCTTGTTCCTGATTCCAAGTTAGAAGAACCTTTGATTGTTCGTCCGACTTCCGAGGCTATTATTGCAGACTCTTTTTCCAAATGGGTAAAATCTTATCGTGATTTGCCGGTTTTGGTTAACCAATGGGCTAACGTCGTTCGTTGGGAAATGCGTCCTCGCCTCTTTTTAAGAACACGCGAATTCTTATGGCAAGAAGGACATACAGCTCACGCTTCTGCTCAGGAAGCTGAAAATGAAACAAAGCTTATGTTGGAAGCTTATCGTGAGTTATGTGAAGAAACTTTGGCTATGCCGGTTTTGACCGGA
Organism: uncultured Azospirillaceae bacterium; assembly: GCA_964383725.1. GTDB lineage: Bacteria > Pseudomonadota > Alphaproteobacteria > RF32 > CAG-239 > CAZU01. The sequence goes on from CAYLIN010000153.1 coordinate 1,546, forward strand.
CGTAAACCGGAACATGAAAAATTTCCCGGTGCTGTTGATACTTACTGCGTAGAAGCAATGATGCAGGATGGTAAAGCTTTGCAAGCCGGAACCTCTCATTTCCTCGGACAAAACTTTGCAAAGTCTGCTAATATTTCATTTGTTAACAAAAACAATCAACAAGAATATGCTTACACGACTTCTTGGGGTGTTTCAACACGTCTTATCGGGGGCGTGATTATGACACATGCCGATGATGAAGGTATGGTTGTTCCTCCGAAAATTGCACCTTATCAGGTTGTGATTGTTCCTGTCATTAAAAAGCCCGAAGATGAAGACGTGGTTATGGCTTATATCAATGGTATTATGCAGGATTTGAAGACAAAAACACCGTTTGGTGAAAAAATTCGTGTTAAACTTGATAAACGTGATCGTGCATCCGTTGATAAATTTTGGGAATGGACACGTAAAGGTGCTCCCGTTATCTTGGAAATCGGTCGTCGTGATGCCGATGGCAATAATGTCATGTTCAAAGAACGTATTAAACTCGGTACACCGGAAGGCAAACAGATTGTCAATCGTGATGAATTGGTTGCTACCATCGCCAGCCGTTTGGAAAACATTCAAAAAGAAATGTTTATCAAAGCTAAAAATCGCTTGATGTCTAATATCCGCACGGATATTACCACTCAGGAAGCATTCAAAGCCTATTTTGATAACTCTAATGAGTGGATTGAAGACGGACAAACCGGCAAGGTTGCTTTTGTTCGAGGAAAATGGAGCGGCGATGCCAATAGCGAAGAGTTGTTGAAAGCAATGAAAATCACTATTCGTTGCATTCCGTTTGATCAATCAGGTACAGAAGGTGTTTGTTTGTTGACAGGTAAACATGCAACGATGGATGTTATCTACGCTCGCAGTTATTAATGATGTTGATACGAACTCAAAAAGATACCCCGCTGTTTAGCGGGGTATCTTTTATCCATTAACAATTTCTCGTTTTTTGAGTGGTATATTAGCTTTGTCACTTCGGACAAATTGTTTCAACCCTTCTTTGAATTCTTTTGATTGACCACCGTTTTTCAAATGTTCACCATAGGCAATGTCAACATAGTAACTGTCAGGTGCTTTGCC
>CAYLIN010000154.1:0-2622 GCA_964383725.1 uncultured Azospirillaceae bacterium
GGTGTTTTTCTGATTTTTTCAGTTTTACGCTTTTTTTTGATGGTTAATTCTTTTTGTTGTTGAAAATTTATTTTTTATTGTTAAGTTAATTCTGTATTAGTTGTTTAACAATTAAAGTTTTTAACCCATATGGAGATTAATAAAATGAAAAAACTTTTAAGTTTGTTTGTTGCTGTTGTAGCTTTGTCTGGTTGTTCCAGCTTAGGTATGGACGGTGGTTTGTTCGGTGGCAGCGAATGCGAATCTATTGAAGCTCGTGACTTCATGGAAAATGCTCAAGACAGAGTATTCTTCGCTTATGATAGCTCTGCTATTTCTGCTGATTCTGCTGAAATTTTGAATACACAAGTTAAATGGCTGAAAAAACATGAAAATGTTAACGTCGTTGTTCAAGGTTACTGCGATGAAAGAGGTACAAGAGAATACAACTTGGCATTGGGTGAACGCCGTGCTAACGCTGTAAAACGTTACCTGGTTTCTCAAGGCATTGCTGCTGACAGAATTTCTGTAATTTCTTACGGTAAAGAACGTCCGGCTGTTTTGGGTAACAACGAAGCCGCTTGGGCTCAAAACCGTCGTGCCGTTACAGTTGTAAAAGCTGCTAACTAATCTCTTGCGGTTTGACAATCAAAAACGTATCCCTGATTGGGATACGTTTTTTTGTGCTTGTGATTATGAAATTTTTAATCTAAAGTACAGGCTGTTATATGTTTTCAGAGTGAAGAGGTTATTATGAAGTTTTCGCGAATCTTTCTTTTGGGTGTCGGTTGTGTGTTTATGACAACAGCGGCACAGGCTCAATCCGTTAGTTCTTTGTCTCGTGAAGTTGCAAAATTGCGTGAGGATATTCAGGTTTTGCAACGCCAATCTTATCGTGATAAAGATGGTGGAATTACACCGGCTTCAGCTCAGGATGTGGCTGTGAAAATGGGGGAGTTTGATGAAACTTTGCGTTCTGCGGTCGGACACATGGACGAGTTGGAATTTAAATTGAAAGAGCTGCAAAAACGTATTGAAGTTATCAATAAAGATATTGATATTCGTTTAAAGATGCTTGAAGGAAAACCAATTGCATCTGATGGTCTGGGGGCCGCTAATAATATTCCTTCTGCTAAGTATGATGCTCCTGTCGCTAAAGATGCGCCGAAATCAATTGTCGGTGGGGCTATTTCAAAAGGCGATGATTTACCCGCTGTCAAAACCAAATCGGCAGAAGAAATTTATCAGGAAGGTTTAAATGCACTAAATGGCGGTCAGACTGAAGAAGCTATTGTGAAATTTACAACAGTTCTATCTAAGTTTCCAAAACACAAGTTGGCCGGCAATGCTCAATATTGGATGGGGGAAGCCTATTATGCCAAAAAAGATTATGCTAAAGCAGCCGTCGCTTTTGCTAAGGGGTTTGAACAATATAAAAATGGCACGAAAGGCGCTGATAATCTTTTGAAACTTGGTATGTCTATGGAACAGTTGGATAAAAAAGAAGAAGCTTGCGCCGCTTATACCAGTTTGCCAAAAGAATTTCCCAAGGCTGAAAAGGGTATTAAAGATAAAGCCGCTAAAGCAGCTTCTAAGTTAAAATGTAAATAGTTGCCGTGAATAAATTTTTTGAAGCATATCTTTTGAAGAGTGATGTTGTCGCCGCCGCAGTTTCCGGCGGCGCTGACTCATTAGCGTTGGTGTTGCGCTTGTATGATTGGGCAAAAGAACATCAGGTTAAAGTTATTGCTTTGACGGTTGATCATCAGTTGCGACCAGAATCGGGAGCGGAAGCGGCATATGTTGCGGAGTTGATGCAACGGTATGGAATTGAACATCATATTTTGATTTGGGAAGGTGAAAAGCCTCAGAGTGATATTGAGGCGGTGGCCAGAGAAGCTCGTTATGATTTGTTATGTAACTGGTGTCATGAACATGGCGTGTCGACATTAGCCGTAGGACATCATTGCCGAGATCAAGCAGAAACTTTTTTGTTGCGGTTACAACGGGGAAGCGGCGTATATGGCTTGAGCGGCATTCTTCCGATGACTATTCGTAACGGAATCGAGATTATTCGTCCGCAGTTGACTGATAATCCGGATGATTTGAAATCATATTTGCGTGATAAAAAAATTGAGTGGGTAGAGGACCCCTCCAATCAATGTGAAGATTATCAACGTGTGAGAATACGCAAGTTTTTGCCGCAATTGGAACAAGGGACGGGAATTTCTGTTCAGCGTTTGGCGGAAACAGCCTCTGTGTTAGCGAGAACACGGACTTATTTTGAGGACAGAATCGCAGATTTAATCGCCAATTATGTGCGTTGGTGGCAAGGAGTGGCAGTTTCGATTTCGAAGTCTGTTATTTTAGCACAGCACGAAGAAATTCGCTATCGTTTGCTGTCGGAATTGATTATGAGAATCGGCGGACAGATGTATGCGCCGGAAGCGGATGAGGTTTTGCGGTTAAGCCGCTATTTGGAAAGTCCTGATTTTAGCGGTTGTACACTCGGACATTGTGAAATCTTTGAGAGCCGTCATAAACTCTGGATTGTACCGGAAGACCGTTCAGCAAAATTAATGACAACGGCGGAGTGGGATAAATGCTTGAAATCTGTGCCGCAGTATGCTAAATCTAATCTGC
>CAYLIN010000155.1:0-2615 GCA_964383725.1 uncultured Azospirillaceae bacterium
TGCAAATGTGTTATAGGCAATGCCTTAACGGAGCGTCTGGAGGATATCTTGGCAAGCAACGCCCAGATGGTTGAGGATCTGACGACAAACTTTTCTGAAGAAACTCTGAAAAAATATCCCATCTGTGCCGGTTGCTCTTTTATTCCTCACGTTCAGCAGATTAATTCTCTGTAATGAATGAAAGCAAAAAAAAACTTCCTATACTTAGGAAGTTTTTTTTTGCTCAAGTGTTTTCGTCGATAAATTCATCAACAATTGATCTGAACTGTTGAGCACGTTCTTCAATCATCGGAGCTCGTTTGATAATCAGCTCAGGCGGAACATGACGATTGAGAACTTTTTCTCTTTCGGCCACTCGAGCTAAGGCGACCTCGATATCACACTTTGTGTAGTACATTTTTGTGTGATAGCCAGCTCTTTTTACGGCCTTCATCAGCTCTAGATGAAGCTCCGGACTGCCGCCATGGTCAAAGAAGATGGAGTAGCCTTTGTTGATGGCCCTGAAGAGGAGTTCGTATCCTGCTATGCGGGCGGGAATTTCCCATTTTGCAAAAGCTTCTACGAGGCCTAGCTCCTCTGTGTCCCGCTGGTATTGCGGAGCCGCTTCCATCACCAGATTAAATCCGATGACAAGACAGCCAGGGTATTCGGCTTTGTGGTTCTTTACACAGGTCGTTTTTCCAGAGCCGGGAATACCCAGTGTGTGAATGAACAACGGTTCCTGTGTCGGTTGTGCTTCGGCCAGCATTTTTTCAATGATAGGCTCGAACACTTCTTGAATGTCTTCGCTTTCTTCAAATGTGAAGGGAATGACTTCTTCGTAATTGAATTCGTCGATTTGCATAAAAATTAAGTTTATAAGATATTAATAATGCTTGAATTTATATTAGGGTATCTTATTTTTGGCTATTTGTCAATAAAATTTTAAAATATGTATTTTCCTCAGAATTGAAAAATGTGGTGGAATACGTCGTTGTTATCATGAATACGTGGATAGAAAGAGATGTCTGTTTCTGCAAAAATTATGGTTATTCAGAGGAAAGTGTAGAAAGGATGAAACAAAAAAGTAAGAAAAAACACCATCTCAGTTAAGAGATGGTGTTTTTTGTTTAGAATGGCAATCAGACTTCAACGAACAGGTATTCCCAGCCTTTGAGAAGAAGGAACAAGTTGACTTTGTCTTCGTGCTCTACTTGGGATAGGTATTCTCCGTCGGAAGTACGAATTTTTGACTTACGATGCAGGCGCTCAAATGCGATGGCGACGTTCCAACTGAAACGTTTCCAGCCTGTGTTCCAGCCGGTTTCTGTGTCGACACACCAGAAGTCATCTTCGTCAGAAATTTGTTCTAGTCCCAAAGCCTCAAAATAGACATTGATGATATGGCGTTGGGATAGGATTAATTCGACTTCTTGGGGAACGGGAATATATCTGCCTGTGCCTAAACCGTTTACTTCGTAACCTTTGTTTGCCAGCTTAAGAGCTTCCATGAAGGAATGAATTTTGAACAACGATTGATTTTTGTTGTCTCGGCAAAGGCTGATTTTCAGTTCTCCAATTTGCAGAATTGCAACTTGTTCTGTCTTTTTTTCATGAACCAGCAGTTTTACTTTGCCGCGATCTTCTTCAGGAAGTTTTGCTTCGCATGCTTCAGCGATTGTTCTGAGTTGCGCATTGACAATCGGGCGCGGTTTTTGAGGCTCTGAGGGGCTCTGCTTAGGGACTGTTTGCTTTTCCTTTTTTGTTTGTTTTCGGGCAATAAACCACAACAGAATAAGATTAAGTCCCAAACTTAGGTAAAGTAGAGTTTCCATAAATAAATAATTTTTAAGTGATTAATATTGATAATATGATTTTTAATAGCTTATATTTTGTTTTTAACAAAAAAGCAACAAAAAAGAGAAGCAAAGGCTTCTCTTTTTTTTAGGTGATGATTTAACATCGAGGATGGTATTCTCTTTGGAGAATTTGCTGCATGCTTGGTTTTTCTCCGTACATGTCAGTGAAGTTTTTGAAGTTTTCTGTTCTTGCCAGCTCTTGGGCTGCCGACAAAGCTTCCGGCGGAATGATCAGCGTGATTTCTCTGATGTTATTTTTGTGAATAAACAAAAATTTGGCGGTGTCAGTAATCTGGCAAAAACCATACATGCCGCAGAGAATGGCGCGGATGACCTGATAGTTATTCAAGTTGCCGGTGTTTTTTGTAAACATTCCGATGGCGATAGTTTTGCAGCCACCGCTTTTGTCGATAGCGAGAAGGGCTTCCAGAGTCTTGCGAAAAATGTTTTCGAAGGTTGAGTATGTATTGTGGCAGAGGTTTATGTTGATAACGTTAGGACCTTTGATGGTTTGGTCATCAGAAATGTAGGCGTCTGCCTGTTCAGCTGTAAGGCTTCCCGTTTTAATGACAAGTTTTACACCATAAAAAATTTTTTCCATATGTGATAATTTTAAAATGATTAATTAATAATTTGAAATGATGTAAGAGGTTATCGTTTTTTCTGAAAAAAGCAAGAAAAAAAGATATTGCATTGTTTGGCGTATTGGTTTATGGTCAGGGTATATCAAAAGTTTTCCATCAACAAAAATGGCTGTTTGAATAAAATGTTCTTGAA
>CAYLIN010000156.1:0-2600 GCA_964383725.1 uncultured Azospirillaceae bacterium
TTGCAAAATTATTCATGATTGCACTTATGGTTGTCAGTTGTACCAAAGAACCAGAACCCAAACCAACCACACCATTGGTTATCAAAACCACAAACGGTGACGCTCGTTTTTCCGTTGAAGTTGCCAACACACCGGAAGATTTACAAACAGGTTTAATGCACCGCACCAATTTGGCCTTCAACAGCGGTATGATTTTTAACATCTACCCTGTTCGCCCGACAGCCATGTGGATGAAAAATACCAAGATTCCTCTGGATATGTTGTTTGTGGCTCCTGACGGCAGCATCAGCATGATTAAAGAAAATGCTCAACCGATGTCTGAAGATTTGATTATTTCTCGCGACCCTGTCCGCGCAGTTATTGAATTAAACGCCGGGCAAGTTCGCCGCAACCAAATCAAAGTTGGTGATAAAGTAACACATATGTTGCTCAACAGTTTGCTTGATACCAAAACCCCCGGCCCTGAAGCTGAGGTAGAAGCAGAAAAAGCAAACGACACAACATCAGAGACACAACCGGCAGCTGATGTTCCTGTTCCAGAATTGAATATTGAACACAAAGAAGCGGCTCCCGCTGCTGAAGCTCCGAAACTGGAAGCTCCAAAAGCTCCGCAACCTGTTGCTCCAACAGTTGCCCCAAAACTTCCGGCTCCTGCCCCTGTGGCACCCAAAGTTCCGGTACCGGCTCCGACCATGTAAGCAAAAGCCCCTCGTTTGAGGGGCTTTCTTTTATTTAGTCATCTTCATCACAAAAACATTTTTTGGGATAAAAGTCCACGACAATCTTCTTGTCATAAAACGCGGCAAGCTTGATGACGTTTTCCAGATTTAAGACATCGATATTCCAGTTTTCTATCATATCGATTTCTTCCACGCTCACGTCTATTGCATGGCTGACAGCTTTGATTTTTATACCGCGTGCCATTCGCATAGCTCGAAGTTGTTCACCCAATGATGTCACGGCGCGGACTGTCAGCTCTTTTAACTCTTGTTTATTCAGCATTGTCCGCCTCCGTGTTTGTGTATTGGGTTTTAGCAAACTCCAGCGCCGCGATTTTTTCTTCGCTACGGTCATAATTTACCTCATCTAAACGCCGAAAGCCAAGATGTGGCACCATACCGTAAAAACGACAGAGATATAATATTTTATCTAAGCTGACTTTGCCGATACCGTTTTCGATATCATCAATCGTCCCTATCGGTAAGGATAAAGAATCCGCCACTTCCAAGATATTTAATTCTTGTTCTCGGCGCATCCAGTTGAATTCACCACCGATGTCTCGGCGGAGTTCATCCCACTTTTTTTGTGCCACTTCTCGTGGCATTAAAAATTTATATTGAAAGTTATTTTTCATTTTTTAACTCCTAATTGTTATAAAAACAAACCGCAGGCACGGCCTGAGCGCCAAGGTTACCTTCAGGCAACTCAAAATCGTTGCGAGGGTTTGTTTATGTTAAACAAAAACCGCCTTTTGAAATAAAAGGCGGGGAGTTCGTAACTGTGCGAAAACAGTCTGCCTTATTCGACATACAAGTACGCTTATATCGGCAGCTCCCCATAACAGGAGTTGTTTTCTTTTCGCAAGGAGCTACGACACTCCACCATCGGCTCACCCGACGGCAAGAGCAATATTAAACATAAAAAATTAAAATGCAATTAAAAAAAAGCAGGCACGGTCTGAGCACCAAGATTACCTTCAAGCAACTCAAAATCGTTGCGAGGGTTTGTTTATGTTAAACAAAAACCGCCTTTTGAAATAAAAGGCGGGGAGTTAAGAAACTGTACCAGAACAGCCTGCCTTATTCGACATGCACGTATGCTTATATCGGCAGCTCCCCATGATAGGAGTTGTTCTTTACTGGTAAGGAGTTTCTTAAGCTCCGCCATCGGTCTCCCGACAGCAAGAATGATATTAAACAGAAAAAATTAAAATGCAATTAAAAAAGCGCGCCTTGTTTTCACAAGGCGCAATTTAGTCACCAACTAGACGAGGCACCAATCTGTATTAGTCACCAGCTAGACAAGCTTTTATAAAAGATCGAATAGAGGATGAGATAACATTCCTTTCAAGGCGAGCGCGATTGAGTTTACAAAGAAGTAAATGACATGAGCGCGAGACCGCCAGTCACCCACTTCTACAAAAAGGTTGGATAGCGTGCGTGAATAATAGGATTTCAGGGTGGCAAAAGCGGAGCGTACACAGACGTACGTGAGCATTTTGCCAACCCGCAAAATCTGTATTAGTCACCAGCTAGACAAGCTTTTAAAAAGTTTGAAGAATGTGTCATATAATAAGAAATAAAGGCGAAAGTACCGGAGTGTACAAAGAAGTACATGAGGACACTTTCGTCCTGCAATTTCTGTATTAGATGACCATTATACAACCTTTTTAATTGGCGCGGGCAACATACGACACAGCTTTCGACGCTTTCAAAGCGGCGATAATATCTGTGAGGTGCTTTAAATCTTTAACTTCTATATCAAGAAGAAGCTCAAAGTAACTGACTGTGCGGTTAGTTATATTCAGATTGGAAATATTACCGTTGTTGCGGGCAATCAAATTTGACAACTCGCCCAAAGTCCCGGGCTCATTAGTAATC
>CAYLIN010000157.1:0-2594 GCA_964383725.1 uncultured Azospirillaceae bacterium
CCGAGGCGGGATTTTCCCGAGGTTTTTAATATCTCAAATTTTAAAGCCATTATTTTATCCTTTACATAATGCTAAGGATTTTGCACTAAATCACCTGATAAAGCAAGGGAATTATGCGTCTTCTTCAGTTTGTGGCGTACTATCTAAGGCATAACCGGTTGCACGGACAGTGCGAATATAATCAGGTCCAAAGTCATTCAGAGATTTACGCAAGCGGCGGATATGGACATCAACGGTACGAGATTCAACATAAATATTATCCCCCCATACAGTTTTAAGTAAATATTCACGAGAAAAAACCTTGGCCGGTGTTTCCATCAACATTTTCAACAGACGAAATTCTGTCGGACCAAGGTGAATATAATTATCTCCGCGGAAAACTTTCTTTTCAACCAAGTCCATCCGAATATCCTCAAACACCAATTCTTTTTCGGTATGCGGTTCCGGCACACGGCGCAACTGGCTTTTGACCCGAGCTAACAATTCGGGAATGGAGAACGGTTTAGTTACATAGTCATCAGCCCCTGCGGACAAACCTTTAACCTTATCTTCTTCCTCCCCCTTGGCTGTCAGCATGATAATCGGAATATTTTTAATATCGGGCTTGGTACGAATAAGTTTGCAAATCTCAACACCGGAAATTTCAGGTAACATCCAATCTAACAAAATCAATGACGGATGGTGACGTTCAACCTCACCTAATGCTTTGTTTCCACGGCTTTCTATAATGACATCATATCCTTCTTTTTCAAGATTATACTTGAGCAACAAAGCGATTGCTTCTTCGTCTTCAATAACCATTACCGAGTGTTTCATGATGTCCTCCGCCTGTTTATTATCTGCCTAAGCATAACTTATTGATGTTAATTTTATCTTAAAGCATTGATATTCTTGGCGTAATCACCACCAGAGAAAACAGCTGTACCGGCAACAAGAATATCTGCCCCGGCAGCAACAGCCTCTGCACCCGTCATTGCATTAATACCACCGTCAACTTCGATTTTAATATCGCGGCCGGCTATCATTTGCTTGATTCGAGCAATTTTTTCCAACTGACTTTCAATAAAGTTCTGTCCGCCAAATCCCGGATTGACCGTCATTATCAAAATTTGGTCCACCTTATCCAAAACATATTTCAAGACATCTTCATTGGTCGCAGGATTTAGAGAAACACCCGCTTTAGCCCCCAAATTGCGAATCGTTTGCAAAGTTTTATCAAGATGCGAACAAACCTCGGCATGAACCGTAATGATATCTGCACCGGCATTAGAAAACCATGACAGCATCGTATCCGGATTATTCACCATTAAATGCACATCAAACGGCAATGTTGTGTATGGACGCAAAGCCTTAACCAATTGAGGGCCAAAAGTTAAGTTTGGCACATAATTTCCATCCATGACATCCAGATGAATCATATCCGCTCCGGCTTCCGTCAGGCGGGTCAGTTCGTTTTTCAAGTCTGCAAAATCTGCCGATAAAATACTTGGGGCAATTAAAACCATTCCTAATCTCCTTTTTTCTTTTAGAATATCCCAACAAAAATATATTAGCAACCTTGATTTTTGATTATTTGAGATTACCTGAAAAATGAGATTTTAATTAATTTTAAACGGAGAATAAACAATGGGTGAAATGGCTCAAAAAATTTCTAATGTTAACGAAAAAGAATTGATGGAAAATCTGCAAATTGCCTTTGCAGAAGAATGGTTGGCTTATTATCAATACTGGATTGGCGCTCAGGTGGCTGTCGGTCCTTCACGTGGTGCTATTACCGGTGAATTTATGGAACATGCCGAACAAGAATTAAAACATGCAAAATTATTGAGCGATCGCATCATTCAACTGGGCGGCACACCTGTTCTTGACCCTAAAAACTGGGAAAGCACGGCACAATGTCGTTACGAATCGCCTGAAAAGCCATATATTATGAATTTGCTGGAGCAAAATTTGATTGCCGAACGTTGCGCTGTTGCTCGTTATCAGAAAATTTGCGATATGACTTTCGGCAAAGATTATGAAACATTTCGTATTTCAGCTAAGATTTTGAAAGAAGAATTACAGCATGAACAAGAAATGGGGGACTTTATTGCCGATTTCCAAGAAGCAGCCAAATACGGCGACAAAAAGCAAGACTAACCACCTGATATTTATAACAAAAGCTGTTTTATTCATTAAAACAGCTTTTATTTTGTTGACATATTTATACAAATATTTCAGAATATCGACAAGTCGAGATTCGTTTAGAGTCGTATCAGTATAGTTTTATTTTGTGAATTGTTTTATGGCGCAAACTATAATCCTAACTCCAAATAAGACTGTTTGCTGGTAAACAATTTACAAATAAAAGGAAGGCCGTTTTGCACCAACGGCCTTTTTCTTTAAATAAGAAAATGCCCCTACAATGAGGAGCATTTTAGTTAAAATCAAAATTAGATTTCACCGTCAGCGTAACGTTTAGCCATAACTGACATCGGAATAGCTTTGATTTTATCACCATGTCCGGCAGCACCAAAGGCAATGTAACGGGCTTCACCAACCTTTTCCAATTCTTCAATGGCCGGAATAAGGGATTTAAGCGGATCAAATTCTGT
>CAYLIN010000158.1:0-2574 GCA_964383725.1 uncultured Azospirillaceae bacterium
GTTGTTCTAACCCGAGCATCTGGTTGGGTGTTTGCGGTGAACACGGTGGTGATCCTGCATCTATTGACTTCTTCCAAACATGTGGCATGAACTACGTTTCTTGCTCTCCGTATCGTGTACCGGTTGCACGCTTGGCCGCTGCTCAAGCTGCAGTTCGTCACAAAGGCGAGAAGATTGAGAAATCTGGTTGCTGCTGCCATAAATAATCTGCTTGAGATAAGCTAGATTTGGAAACAAAAAAGGGAGGCGAAAGCTTCCCTTTTTTTAGTGACCAAAAAATGAAGATTGTTTGTTGGTAATCTGACTTTCTTATATAACTTTTTTCAAGATTTTATTATAGTGTCGTTATAAATATTACATGATAAAAAAATAAAGGCGAATGATGAAAAGTTTATATCCGATTTTACTTCTGACCATCTCCAACGTGTTTATGACCTTTGCATGGTACGGACACTTGCGTTTCAAATCATCCAGTCTATGGATTGTTGTTTTAGCCAGCTGGTTCATCGCCTTTTTTGAATATTGCTTTCAAGTTCCGGCCAATCGTATCGGACATGAATTTTATTCGGCAACCCAGTTAAAAGTTATGCAAGAAGTCATCACATTGACTATTTTTGTATTCTTTTCCGTTTGGTATCTTAAAGAAGACTTTCGTTGGAATTATGCAGTAGGGTTTGCGCTTATTTTATTGGCAGTATTTTTTGTTTTCAAAAAATGGGATTAATAAAAAAATCCGCCGAGATATTCTCAGCGGATTTTTTTATTACCTCGCACTAACAAGGCAAGTTTTTCCATCTTTTCTGGTAAAAACGGCAATGGTTTCAATAGCATGTTGAACTGGCGAAATTGAAAGATAATAATGGGCACTCAATACATAATTATCATTTTCACCCTCGTCATTTATATCGAAGCAAACATCATCGGGACAATGTCCACCGCTTACCCTTCCCGTCAAAACCCTTTCTCCGGTTTCCATATCGAAGACATGGATTTTGGAATTTGGTCCATAAAACACTCGAAGCTTCAGATAGCCATTTTCAAGCATTTTATGGGTAGGATTAAGAAGGCATGTTCCATTTTTGTTTATGCCGTACAGCGATCGTTTCGTCCCACAAGAAGAGGATGTTCTTTTAATTAACTCTACACCATTTCCACAGTCGATTGTCTCGACAGAAGCTTCATCAGGAACGATAACCCAGAGTAGAAGCACAGCCAACAAACAGCCTAAAAAGATAAGGATTTTCTTCATATAATCAGTTCTCGACTTGAACGAGCACAGGGCCTCTGTGGTTGTCTTAGCTTAATTATAATCTTAATTGTATATTTTTAACGAAAAGATACTAAACATCAGAAATATTGTCAACTATTATAGAAAAACCGCAGGAATCATCCCTGCGGTTTTCAAAGGCTTTGCTTCATAGCTTTTGCATGCGCAATTCACCTCTACGGCGATAAAACCGGACGATCATCCTTTCACAAGATAAAGCTTCGCTATCAAAACGCTCTAACAAGAGATATTGACGGCCAGCCTTACTTTCAACGCGATGAAACTCAAAACCGGAAAAAGTATTGTCCAGCGTATCCATCTTTTGATAATAATGTGTAAAGATTTCCTCACCATTCTCTGTGTCGTAGATATGCACATTTCTTTCGGTCTTATTCATAAAGACCAAAAGATCAGCCTCAGCCATAATGGCAACATCTTCAGGTAAATAATCCGGTGCGAGAACTATCTTTCCGGATTTTTTCAGCCCATAGTGTGTGTTTTGAGTTACCAGCCACGTTGGTTGAAGCGTTGTTTTGACAATCAACTCTAAATCGCCGCCAAGTTTTATGTATTCACATTTACCGTCGGCAAAATCAAAGCTGAATGCGCTTAAGCTGCAAACCATAAACAGAAGCAGAATGATATATTTTTTCATATAATTGGTTCTCGACTTGAACGAGCACAGGGTCTCTGCGGTTGTCTTAACTTAATAAATATTAATTGTATGATGTTTAGACAAGAAAATAAGACAGCCATAGCTCTTTGTCAAGGCTCTAAAAAAAGAAAAGAGCCCCACAAAAGGAGGCTCTTTTGATTTAAGAAGAAAGACGTCTTTATTTAACTTCTTCAAAATCAGCATCGACAACTTTATCGTCACCAGCCGGTTGTTCTCCGGCAGAAGCACCCATATCAGCACCGGCCTGAGCACCTGCTGCTGCCTCACCCTGTTGAGCCTTATACATAGCTTCACCGAGTTTCAAAGAAGCTTGCATCAAGCTGTCTGTTTTTTCTTTAATAACAGCCAAATCTTCAGCTTCCAAAGCTGTTTTCAAAGCATTTAACTCTGTTTCAATCTGGCTCTTTTCAGCCGGACTTACTTTATCGCCATGTTCTTTCAAGGTCTTTTCTGTAGCATGAACAAGAGATTCACCCTGGTTCTTAGCTTCAACCAATTCTTTTTTCTTTTTATCAGCTTCAGCATTAGCTTCTGCGTCTTTGACCATCTTCTCGATATCAGCATCAGACAAACCACCCCATACCTTATACAATTATAATTATAAATGATCAATGATAAATTAATAGTTAGT
>CAYLIN010000159.1:0-2536 GCA_964383725.1 uncultured Azospirillaceae bacterium
TTTTCTTCCTGTAATCGTCGCCGACCATAACCGACAAAAAGCAAGATTCGGTCAAGCGACTAATCATTGAAACACCTTTGTTGACAATCTTTTCGTTGATTTCAACTTTGTAATTGTCTTCAAGGTCTTTTAAACTTCCCTCTGTTGTGATGATTGTCGGCAATTCGTTTTCATAGCGCGCGTTAATAATTCCGTATATTTCGGAACATAGCCACACCGTGCCGTTTTCTTTGCCCATATCGTCAATCAATAAAACTTTGACTGTCTTTAATTCTTTTTTTAATGCGCTTGTAAATTCTTTTAATTCGTCAACAAGCACCGCAACGTTTATGACTTTAACGGGGATTCCCTGTTCAAGAACATCGTTTGCAATCGCGCACGCAAGGTGGGTTTTTCCCGTTCCGACGCTACCTTTGCCGACAAAAATCATGTTTGTTCCGTCTTCAATGTGTTTTTTAATGTTTTTTGCATATTCAAACGCTTTATTGTATGCGTTTTTTTGCATTTCATTTTCGATATTAAATCCGTCAAAAGTTCTTTTTGAAAAACGTTTACTTAAATTTGCTTGTTTTTTGTATTTTTCCGCCTTTATTGCGTTAATTTTCCCGTTCAAAAAATCGTCAACGACTTTGATGTCGTTTGTTTTTCTGAATAAATTTTCGGCTTCTTGCCTTATGTCTGCGTATTTAAAATCTTCAAAATACGCGAACGAAACCAAATAGCACAAATCTTCCACCCTTGTTATATTTTTAGGATTTGTATTGTATATTGTTTCAATCATTACATGCACCTGCTTTCCCAATCGTCCACCGCGTCCGATTGATTTTCGTTTTGCGCCTTTTTAAATGCGACTTTGTCTTCTTTCGGCAAATCATAAATTGATTGCCAACCACGCGCGATTGCATTATCAACAAGCGCGGACGCATAATTGACGTCATTATTTGCAAGGCGGGCGAATTTTAAAAAAGCATTTTTGACTGAATCTTCCGTTTTGTATTGCTTTTTGATGTCCGTCTTGTATTGCAAAAATTTTATAAATGAATCCGCAAAAGAAATATATTTTTTTGCTTCTTCGTCTTCCGCGATAAGTTTTTGAAAAAAACTTTTCGCAACAAAATTTTTTCTTTTTTCTTCTTTTTCTTCTTTTTCTTCTTTTTCTTCTTTATTATTCTTATTTTTATTATCTGTTGTTACTTGATTGTTATTAGTTTGTTGTTCGTTTGCGTTTTGATTGTTATTTGATTGTTGTTCGTTTTTTATTTCTTCGTTATTTTGTTTGTTATTAGAATTATAAAAATCGAAATTATTTACCGTTATTATTGAATAATTTGCCGTTGTTTTGATTGTTAGTTCGTTTGTTATTTTGCTTAAATGTTTTAAAGCGGTTTTAATGTTTTGCGCTGACAATTTCAATTCTTTTTGTAATGTTGCGACGCTTGTTAAAAATGACCCGCGCGGAATATCTATCCCGTGCCACTTTGCATTTTCATAATTTGCACGCAATAAGCAATGCAAGAATACCGCTTTTGTGTTTGCGTCGTCGTACCATTCCCAACCCATAAAGGAACGATAAACTTTTATATATCCTTGCGATTTGTTTTCTTCAATTTGAAACCCGTCTTTTTGCATTCTCTCTAAACTGCCTTTTTATTGTTTGCCGTTTGTTCTAATTCTGCCCGCTTCCATTCAAGCAATTTTGCAATATATCGCGCCCGCATGAAGTCGCGTTCTTCGTTTGAACATTGTTCGGTGGGCATTCGGATTATTAACCCGTATTCTTTGACCCTTGACCCTTTATAAACTGGCTTTTTGATACAATATTCCATGCCTGTTTACCCGTCTTATTCGATTAAATCTTCCACGTCGTTATGCTCGAAGAAATATTCAAAAATGCGTCTTCCAACGTCGGCTTTTGGAATGTTTAATTTTTTTTGAACTTCCACAACTTTTTCCATTGTTGAAATTTTAATGCTTGTCGAATAACCCGTTTTCCACTCTTTTTCCTCTTTTTGCATTCTCTTTAATCTCCTGTTTTGTAAATTTTTTGCACCACAAATTAAGCACTAATATTGCGCTTTTGTTTTTTGTGTTATTATTTAATTAACTAAATTATTTAATTAGTTAGTTATTTAATAATTCAATAATTTAATGTTATATAAATGTTATTAAATTGTCAACAAGTTAATAACATTTATACATCACTTGATTGAGAAAGGTGGCTTAAATATGGATATTAACGAAATTCAAGACACTTTACAAAAGTTAAAAAAATGTAAAATCCCACAATCTGAAATCGCAAAGGCTTTAAATAAAGACAGAAGCAATATAAACGCAAAAGCCAAACGTGGCACGGAATTGAAATTGTCCGAAGTTCAAAAAATCGAAAAATATTTCGATGTTGTTTTGACCGATTCAGCATGCCGAATGACAAAATTTATTGACGAAATAGAACAACAAAATAATAACATTGCCGAACTTGCGCAAATTGAATATTTCCCCGACGTGTTTCTTTCTGCGGGTTATGGTTGCGAAGTTT
>CAYLIN010000160.1:0-2530 GCA_964383725.1 uncultured Azospirillaceae bacterium
TCTCGTTAATTTTGGCAGAAGGACAGAAACAATGAGTAATTATGTGACAGAAGACAACTTTGTGATTGCAGAAGGAACTGAAGGCGATTTGTACTGTTTTATCAGTGCTAAGGAAAAACATCCTGAATCTCCGCGTGTGATTTATGATGGGCGTGAGCATGCTGTTTTTCTGCGCGGCAATGAACAAAAAATCATTTTAGACTATATCAATCCTGAAGTTCGTGACAAATTGCGCAAGAGCAAAGAAATTGTCATGGTTGAGATTTTAGTTGATACGGTTAAAGAAAGCTATCACACGCCATTACAGATGGTTGATAAAATCCCTGTTGATTGGAGCCAACTGGGGCTTTCCACATGGGAAAATTTAGCTCTTCAAGCTTAATTTCAAAAAAATCCCCGATAACAATCGGGGATTTTTTATGTTTATTGTTAAGCCGCTTTTTTGTTAAAAACGTTTTTTATCAAATGATATGCGGACTCAAACTGAGAGTGATTGTATTGCAAAAGAGTAGCTTGGCGTTCCGTTTTTGAGCCGGGAACCAAAATTCGCTCATTTTTTTCTTGTTGTGAAATTTCTTTTCTGACAAATGAATATTCCTGTTTATTAGGATAAACATAGCCGTCTTTCTCATCCGCCAGCACAATCTCCAATCTCTGATCAACAGGGTGACAATCATCAACAACTTTTCCCAACACAATGCAAGGAATGTTATAAGACCCAAAAACCTTTTGTTTTGAGAGGATAGGGAACTTATCCGTATCAACACCAAGTTCCTGAAGATGTTCAGGAGAATATCCTGCGGAGTATAAATAAATCGGTTCGCCTTTTTCTTCGGCTTTTAACATACTGTCATATAAGGTTTTATTCAGCTTTCCGCCTTGGACGAGCGTGTCGATAATATCAACTAGGTGTCCGTCCAAAACCCGATAATCCGGGTTCTTTTCTAAGATTTCTTTATAATCTTTACACATGCAGCGCTCCTTATAAGAGTTGTCATAATACAAGAGCTTAGCATCACAATATAAAAATTTCAAGCATAAAGTAAAAACCGGTGTATGGGAAAAATTTGTGTTTGACATTCTCTGGTTGAATTTTATACTGCCTCTGAATGACAAGAGTTATTCATCTGGTTTAATAAGAAGACTTTTAGAAAAGGACTTATAAGATGAAAAAATTAGCTGTTTTGGCTGTTTTGTTTGCATTAACCGCTTGCACAGGTACACGTGGTACAATCGGCAACCAGAAAGTTTGCACAAACGATTACTTGTTGGGTGTTCTTTCATTTTCTGAAATGGTTAGCCCGTGCGGTAAATAAGATACCTTATGGAAAGCAAAAACCTCGGATGATGTTCCGAGGTTTTTTATTTAAAGAATTTGACAAAAACGCGTTTTATGCTAATGTCTTCGCAAAATTAAATTATTTTATTCAATTAAAAACATAATTAGTATGAAAGCAATGTACATTGGGTCTTTTGACCCGTTTACGTTAGGACACTTGGATATTGTCAAACGTGTTCTGGCAGCCAAAACAAAAGACGGGAACAGCCCGAAGTATGAACATCTTGTTATTTGCATCGGGAAAAATCCGGCAAAGAAAGGTTTTTTGAGTTACGAAAAGCGTAAAGAGCTGATAGAAGGAGCTTTGAAAGATTGCCCGCAAGCCGCTTCTCGTGTAACCATCATTTGTCGTGAAGGTTTGACAGTCGATATCGCACAAAAGCAAGGTGTCAATGTTCTTATCCGTGGTATCCGTAAAGGTTCTGATGATGAATACAAAGAAATGCAATTGGCGGAAACCAATCTCCAGTTAGCGCTCATCAGAGGATATGAACTACCAACGGATTTTATCGTTCAGGACAATCTGTCTTTACGGTTTACTTCGTCCAGTCTGGTCCGCTCGCTGCTTGAGTACAAGGAATATATTGCCTTGGCCAGTCATTTGCCGCGCAACGTTTGTCAGGAATTGCTGGTAAACGGCTTGTGGAAGCGCTTTGAAGATGCGCGCAACCAGAGAGGAGAATATCTGAATCCCTGTACTGCCTGGAGGGCGATAAAAGAGGCTTACATGCCGCGTCCGTATCACAATCTTGTTCATGTGGCATATATGTTAAACATGTTTGACATATATAAAAGGCACAGCGATGATACAGATTACCGCTGGAGAAATGCCATTGAAATGGCTATCTTCATTCACGATTTTGTGTATGATGTTCGGAATGACCGAAATGAAGCTGCCTCGGTTGAAAAGCTTGAAGAGTGGAAAGCCAAAGGCTGGATGAAAAATGTGAACGTTCCTGAGATTTCAAAATTGATTATGGCCACAACCCATAAAGATGAAAATCTCAGCGGAGCCTGTGCCGTAATAGCCGACTTGGACCTCAGCATTCTCGGAACATCGAACAAAGTTACGTGGCAGTCCTACAATCAGGCAATACGGGAAGAATATGCCGCTTATTCTGATGAAGAGTTTTATCCGGCAAGAGCAGGTTTCCTGTCTGGACTTCTTCAGCGCAAGTATATTTTCCATAC
>CAYLIN010000161.1:0-2519 GCA_964383725.1 uncultured Azospirillaceae bacterium
ATTTTTGCTAAAAAGAACCAATTGGGAAACTTGTGAACACGCCCGCATTCCAAATTGTCAAGATAACGCATTTTAACCCCGATAGCATGTGACAATTGATGAAGAGAAACTTTGTGTTGCTGACGAACAGCCGCAACCAACAAACCGATATCTCTGTCCACTTGTTGTTCTAATGGTGTATTGTGATAAATTTTCATGATTTTTCCTTTTGTTTTTTTCTAAAATTAAAGAGTGTGGGAGCTAGAAACAGCCAAAAGTAAACTGCCCGCTTATTCAATATATTCAGACGGACTCCCACATAATGTGGGTTACTAATGAGAGTTTCTAGCTCTTAACTTTAGAATTATGATATTTGAGATTTGAAGTCAACAAAAATCACTGTTGACCTTTATACGGTCTTAAAAAAGTCCAGAGAATAACTCAGATAACGGTATTTTAAGAGTGAGAAAAATTTTAGCGTACATAGACGTACGTGAATTTTTCGAACCTCGAAAAAATGCCGTTAGATGAATTGTTATATGGACTTTTTATTGGTCGCCGATGCGCAAAGCCTCAATAAACGCCGATTGCGGAACCTCAACCTTGCCGAACTGCCGCATGCGCTGTTTACCTTTCTTCTGCTTATCCAAAAGCTTACGCTTACGAGTGACGTCACCGCCATAACATTTTGCGGTTACATCTTTACGAAGAGCCGAAATTGTTTCACGAGCAACAACACGACCACCGATAACGGCTTGCAGAGGAATTTTGAACAAATGCCGCGGAATGAGGTCTTTCAAGCGTTCACAAATTTGACGACCACGAGCTTCCGCCTCTGAACGATGGCAGAGAAAAGCCAACGCATCAACCGGCTCTTCATTAATCAAAATTTGAACTTTAACCAAATCGGCTTCTTCATAACCTATAAGCTCGTAATCAAAGCTGGCGTAACCGCTGGTAATGGATTTGAGGCGATCGTAAAAATCAAACACAATCTCATTCAGAGGGATTTTATAAACCACCATCGCGCGACTACCGACATATGTCAATTCTACTTGCTCGCCACGGCGTTCGGTACACAGCTTCAATACAGAACCAAGATACGTATCTGGAACCAAAATTGTTGCCTTAACCATGGGTTCTTCAATTGATTTGATGCTGGTCACATCAGGCATATCCGCCGGATTATGCAACAAAATCTCATTGCCGTTGGTCATATGGATTTTATAAGCCACAGACGGTGCCGTCGTGATTAAATCCAAATCGAACTCACGCCCCAAACGCTCCTGAATAATCTCCATATGCAACAGACCGAGGAAACCGCAACGGAATCCTAATCCCAAAGCGGCGGAATTTTCATTTTGATAATCAATACTGGCATCATTAAGCTTGAGTTTTGCCAAAGCATCTTTCAAAGCCTCATATTGGCTGGAATCCACCGGAAAAATAGAGCAAAACACCACCGGAACTGAAGGCTTAAACCCTTGTAAAGGTTCTTCACACGGTTTGCGATTATCTGTAATCGTATCACCGATACTACAGTCACTCACACTCTTGATACTGGCGGTAATATACCCGACTTCCCCAGGATACAAAGCATCAACTTCAGTCATTTTCGGAGAAAATACACCCACACGGTCAACTAAATATGTGGCATTATTAGACATCATGCGAATTTGCGTTTTTTTGCGCAATACCCCGTCATGCACACGCACCAAAATAATCACCCCAAGATAACTATCATACCAACTGTCAATCAGCAAAGCCTTGAGAGGAGCATTTTCATCACCCTGCGGAGCCGGCAGTTTCTGAACAATCTCTTCCAACAAAACATCAACACCCAAGCCCGTTTTACCGGAAGCCTCAACCGCAGCAAAGGTATCTAAACCGATCACATCTTCAATCTGAGCCTTAACTTTTTCACAATCGGCGGAGGGCAAGTCAACCTTATTCAAAACCGGAATAATCTCGTGATTATTATCAATTGCCAAATACACATTAGCTAAAGTTTGAGCTTCAACCCCCTGTGTGGCATCCACCACCAAAACAGAACCCTCGCACGATGCCAACGACCGAGAAACCTCATACGAAAAATCCACATGCCCCGGCGTATCCATCAAATTGAGCTGATAAGTCTTGCCGTCCTTTGCCTTATAATTCAGTCGTACAGTCTGTGCCTTAATGGTAATACCGCGTTCGCGTTCAATATCCATATTATCCAGCACTTGTTCAGTCATCTCTCGTTTTTCCAAACCGCCGCAAGATTCTATCAGACGGTCGGCCAATGTGGACTTGCCGTGGTCAATATGAGCAATAATGGCAAAATTGCGAATTAAGTTCAAATCATGGGTTGTCATAAAATTTTATCCTGAAAATCACTAACATTGACATTGAAAATAAAGATTTTTTTTAAATACGCAACCACTAATTTCGCATCACCTCTTTCTATTCTGATTGACTAGACTATATAAAAAAGGCTATAATAATTTTAATTACTGAGAAATTAAGGAGGCTGCCATGAGAAAAATGATTGATATAGA
>CAYLIN010000162.1:0-2516 GCA_964383725.1 uncultured Azospirillaceae bacterium
GTGACGGCTGTCTTCTCGGCATTTTTGGATAATGTGACAACTGTTTTGCTGATTGTACCGGTCACATTCCAAATTACCAAGAAACTCGGTATTCCGTCCCTTCCCTATTTGTTAATTGAGATTTTTGCATCCAACATTGGTGGTACGGCAACTCTTATCGGTGATCCGCCAAACATTTTAATCGGTTCTGCATTAAACTTATCTTTCACTGATTTTATGTATGAACTGACTCCGATTGTTACCTTGTGTATGATTGTTTTGATTGCAATTTTCGACTTTTTTTGGGGACGCCGTTTGGTTTCAACCAAAGCTCGCCGTGCAAAAGTTATGTCTTTGGATGAAAAAGCAGCTATTCAAGATAAGAGTTTGTTGATTAAATCTTTGACGATTTTGGGGATGGTGATTGTAGGCTTTATTTTGGCTGAACATTTGCACATTGCTAACGGTACCATCGCTATTTTTGGTGGTTCTCTCCTGATGTTGCTTTACACTTGGGGTGATGGACATGAAGAACGCGATAATAAAGTTGAAAAAGCTTTTGACTTGGTTGACTGGACAACAATCTTCTTTTTTGCAGGCTTGTTCGTCATCGTTTACGGTTTGGAAGTAACCGGTATTTTATCAATGCTCGGACAGAAGTTTATTGCTATTACTGAAGGTAGTATTCAGAAAGCCAGCTTGCTGATTATCTGGGTATCGGCGCTTGTATCCGGTGCTATTGATAACATTCCGTTTGTGGCAACGATGATTCCGATGATTAAATCCATGGAAGCCTCTATGGGTGGACGTGAAGCGATGATGCCGGTTTGGTGGGCATTGTCCCTCGGTGCTTGCTTTGGTGGTAATGCAACCCTTATCGGCGCTTCAGCTAATGTGATTGTTGCCGGTATGGCTACTCGTCATGGTGCTCCGATAAGCTTCCTCGGCTTTATGAAATGGTCTATTCCGGTCATGTTGCTGACGGTTGCCATGGCAACAGCATATCTCTATATTGAGTATTTTGTTGTTGGCATGTAATGTTTCAGCCTTTTTGAAAAGCCGCTTGAAAAAGCGGCTTTTTTTTGTTGCCGTTGACTTGCGGCCCTGAAAAAATGAACCTATATAAAAATCATGTTATTTTATTTAGGAAAAACGCATGATCTCACCCAATGAAAACTATTGTATTCCTTTTACAGCCGAGCGAAAATTAGCTCGCCTGTTTCGGCAATCATCGACTTTAAGTCAAGATAAAGAATTGCAACAACAAATTGTTGATTGGGCAAAAGAAATGCTTGCCGAAAGTCGCAGTGAATGGGAAGACATGCATGCTGCTTCTATAGGCGCAGTCATCTCAAGCAACCGCAGAACCGAAGCCATCAAACGCGGTAAGTTCAGAGATAAGAAATATGCCCCTTTTCGAGAGTATTTTGCAAAATTACAGCAACGAAAATTTATTGAATATAAAGAAACAGGACAAAAGTTGTCAGCCAATGGTTTTGCGGTTTGGTTTATGGAAAACAAACCTCAAAACATTGAGATTCCTTACAAGGAAAGCAATCGTTTGCATAAATTGATACAATTGGCAGAAGAAAATAATCGCAAGCTAAAAAATCACCTATAGAATGCAAAAGGGGATTGTTGCTATCTATGCGGGATAGTAAAAAAATTCCGTTTCTGTTAAAAGCAAAAATGTCATTAACATTAACGGAGAAGATTTAAATGAGTATATTTGGAAAATATATTTCCCCCCTTGGCTATCAAACTGATGAAGATGGAATCGACAGTTACGGTGTGAATCATAAAGATTTTTCTTTACGTGACGAGCTTGAATATCAAAACGCGCGTGTTAACCGAGAACAAGATTTGATTGCACAATATAACAATCAAGGTATTACCCAAGATTATCCGCAACAAGCAACCAATTTTTGGGGAACAAATGCCGATAATAATTATGGTTTTGGAAAATCGGATATTAGCAATAACATTGAGAACATCAACAATAGTCAGGTTAACCCTAATTATATTTCTGATGATGACCTGCAAGCTAAGATGTGGCAAAATATTAAATATTATGAAGATGTTATACCTCATCCGTATCTGGACACTAAAGGATACATCACTGTTGGCGGTGGTGCTAATGTTAATAATTACAACGACTTTATGAACGTTAACTTCATGGTCGATAACATTCCTGCTACTGAAGCTCAAAAGACAGCAGCTTATGACAAACTGCAAAAAATGAGCATGGAAAAGGATATGTTTGGCAAATATATAAATCGCAATAAGAAAGCCCAAGATTTTGCTCATGATACTAATTTAAGAATATCTGATGATGAGGCTTATCGCATGGCGCAAAACCATATGAAAAGCGATTTATCGCATGTTCGGAAAGAATTTGCTGATTTTGACCGTTTTCCAAATCCATTAAAAGAAGTATTATTAGACATTCAGTACAACGTTAAAGGTGGATTAAACAAGAAAAACTGGCCGAACTTATACAAAGCCATTGATAGTCGAGATGTGACGGGCGAAAACGG
>CAYLIN010000163.1:0-2514 GCA_964383725.1 uncultured Azospirillaceae bacterium
TTAATCTTGCCTATCACCCAGATGCTTTCAAAAGTGTGGAAGAAGCCTTTGATCCGCAAAAAAACGTGGAATACGGCGCTAAATTTTTGAAAAATCTTTATGAAAATCGAGATCATGATTGGGTTAAAGCTGCAATGGCATATCACTCAAGTGTTCCGCATAAAGCTCAAAAATACAAAAAGAAACTGGCTTCGGCTTATGAAAAGGTTAAAATGGCTCAAAATGACACAAGTTCAAAACTTTTTGGTAAAATTGAACATACTGCGACAAAAAAAGAAGCAAAAAGTGCTGTTTTAGCTAAAAACAAAAAAGTCATTGACCATACTGTCGCGGCAAAAGCTAAAGCTTGGCGAGAAGCCAAACTTGCCGAATACAGAAGAAATAAGGTTAGATAACACTGAATTTTCTCAAAAAAACAGGCTTTGAAAGCCTGTTTTTTTTGCTTCCACGTAACCGAGACCCCATTGACAAGAACGGCATTTTATTTGATTATGCTTTATAAAGAAAAAGATATATAGAAAAGGATATTCAATGTCAGCTCAAAAATTTACAAACACTTACCACATCCGCAGTTATGAATGTGATCGCAACAATAATCTTCGGTTGGTAACATTAATGAATATTCTTCAAGATATGGCCGTTAATCACGCAACTGCGCTCGGTGTTGGTTTTGATTTTTGCCTTTCAAAAGGATTAGCTTGGGTTGGTTCAAACTATGAAATCACCATAAACCGGCTCCCTAAAATGGATGAAACAATAACCATCTCAACATGGCCGGCAGCCGAAAAGAAAGTCGGAGCCATTCGTGACTTTGAGGTGTTTGCAGAGGATGGCTCTCGCATTATTGCTGCGTCCAGCCAGTGGGTTCTTATCAATATTGATCGGAAACGTCCGGTTTCTTTAAGCGAAAATCTTCCTGATTATACCATTTATCCGGAAAGGGCTTTGCCTACAGAATTTAATGACAAAATTGATGACTTAACAAAAATAGATGAAGAAACTAAATTTCGCGTTCGTTTTGACGATATTGATCTTAATCGCCATGTTAATAATGCTGTTTATATTTTATGGGCCAGTGAGGCTGTCGACCCGGAATTTCGTCTGACGCATTCCCCTTACAAAATCGAAATCCAATTTAAAAAAGAGGGACTTATCGGCGAGAAAATAATGGTTTCAACCGAATGTTGCGACAAACATACCCACCACAGTATAAAAACTTATGACGGCAACAATCGTGAACTCGCACGCGCCAGAATCGAATGGAAAGAATTCTCCGATTAATCCAGATGTTCATATAAAACTTTACAGCCTAACCCGATTAAGATAATTCCAGAAGAAATTTCCAAATATCGGGTCGGCATTTTTCTGAGCAGACGTGACAGATTAAAACCGATACAACTACAAACAAATGTTGTTCCGCCGATCAACAAAGCCGCCGGTAAAATCGCCTCTTGCATAAAGTATAACATTGAGCCACTGACAAAAGCATCAATTGATGTCGCCACACCAATCATCAACAAAATTTTAATCCCCAATTGCGGTTGAAGCTTATTACCCCCGTTATCCTCACGCAGCGAATCTGCTATCACTTTTATTCCCAGAGCACAAAAAACAAAAAAAGCAATCCAGTGGTCAATCGCTTCTATTTGTTTGTAAATTGAGCGAGCGCCATACCATCCGAGAACAGGCATAATAAACTGTCCCACCCCGGTTGCCAAAGCGATTTTTAAGGCTGATATACCTTTCTTTTTCTTAATGACAAGACCATAAGAAAAAGCAACAACAAAAGCGTCAACCGACAAAGCTAAAGCTAATAAAAATACATCAACCACAATATTTCCCCTTATTTATCTCGCGTCTGAAATGTTGCATTTTGCATTTATTACCTGTAATATGGTGCAAAAGGAGCAAAATGTATGCCTGATTATAGCGAAGATTATTTGTTAGACAAGAAAATAAAAATATTGCAACCAACTGATGGCTATCGCGCCTCTACTGACGCGGTTCTTTTAGCCTCTGCCGTTACCGATGTCAAAAAAGGAGATACAATTTTAGACATCGGCTCCGGAACAGGAGCTATATCTCTTTGTTTGGCTGAGCGTTTTAAAGAAAAAGGGATTAACATCCACGGCTTGGAAATACAGTCGGTGTTAGCTGATTTGTCAAACAAAAGCGCTGAATTAAATAATTTTTGTGACTTTTTGCACTTCAGTAACATGGATGTCTTAAAAAATACCTTGACCCGTTGCAGTTTCAGCCATGTTATATCGAATCCTCCTTATTCTGACCATGACATGCCTTCTCCCAGAAACGGAAAAGCAACAGCCCATAATTTCACGCAGACATCATTGCCTGAATGGATTGCTTTAATGATTAAAATGATTAAACCCCAAGGTTTTTTTTACATGATTAACAGAGCGGAAGCTTTGGATAATATCCTAACCTCCATTCATGGTAAGCTCGGAAAAATTGAGGTCATTCCGTTATATTCCAAGCAAGGACAATCAGCTAAGC
>CAYLIN010000164.1:0-2501 GCA_964383725.1 uncultured Azospirillaceae bacterium
AAGGCGTTGCTAAAGCTGAAGCTGAAGAAATGAAGAAGAAGCTTGAAGAAGCCGGTGCTAAAGTTGAATTGAAGTAATTCATCTGACGCATTATCGCTTGTTTAGAGCGAAGATTTTGAAGAGAGAGAGTTTGAATGTGAGACTTTCTCTCTTTTTTATTTTGTTTATGAAAAATAAAATCCCCAAGTCGTAATGACAAGGGGATTTTTTTTAGGTTTTGCATTGAAATTTGTTCAGGCTTTTGAGAACAATGCGCCGATCATAACGATGATTGCGATTACGAGGTTAATGACTGAAATCATAATTATTAAACCTATGACGCTTATTATTGAAAGTAATGTTGCACAACCAATGATAATACCATTGACTGTTTCAAACTCAAAACCTAAGAAGATGACCCATGCAAACCAGATAATTAAGGCTGCAATACTGGTAATTTTGTTTCCTATTTGGCTTATTTCGGAAATCCCTGGAATTTTAAGTTTAAGGATGGCAGCCGGTTTGGCAATAAAGTAACCAATGGCGGTCAGAACTAAGAAACCTAAAATTTGTAAAGACAAAGCCACAATGATTGTTAGGACATTTTTGTCATAATCAAAAGAGTGTAAGATGTTGTTGAGGCCGAGCAGGGTTCCTGTACAGAGCAGGAGAATTAGTATCGGTATGGTCAACAACATTTTGTTTCTGTGGCTTTTGTTGGGGAAGTGTATTTTTCCATCCGTTATAATGAGGAATGGTTTGGAATAACGTTGAGCCCAAAGAATGCCAAAAAGAACAGCGGATAAAACCGCGATGCAGAATTTTAGATCCATAGCAAAATAGTTTTAGTTAATAATTTAAGTTGAGTACATGTAATATATTGTATAATGTTTTTTTGTCAATAAAAATCCTCCACATGATATGCATGTGAAGGATTTTTGATTATTTAAGCAACCATTTGATGTAGGCACGCAGAGGGTAGACAATTATGGTGACTATTAACCAGCAGAACATGCCGACAAAGGTTAGGATAAAACTACAGATACCCGTTATGGCTGCAGAAACGCTGATGAGAGCGAATACATGTCCGCTCCCCGAGTATATACCAAATGTAAGCACCGCAATCCAAAAGCAAAGGATGGCTATGTTTGTTGCGGTGATTAGAGGCTGTTTGCAGTTTAGTTTAAAGTAATTTTTTGTTATGTTTTCTTTGAAATTTGTTATTCCCCATGTAGAGATTAGCACAAGTAAAAAGAAAGATAAAACTGAAACTACAAGGGCTTGCACCCCCATAAAGAAGCCTCGTTCTTCAGGAGATTTTGCAGAATAGGTATCCCAGAAACCACAGCCGAGAGCCGTCAGAACTACTATGGAGTAAAGCAGTTTTAGCAGAAACTTGCGCCGTTTCGGGGCTTCATCGAGGTCAAACCAGCGGAGAATTTTCCAGAGGATACGTTTCCATTTCGGGGTGTTTTGATCTGCTTTCTCCCAGAACAATCCTTGGGAAAGCAAGCAGCCTAAGCCAACCAATACGGATGCGATAATCGCGATAAAAGATAGTTGTGTCATAATAAGAAAGTTAAGTTAATAATATGATTTTATGGGTATTAATCTAGTCATTTTTGTTTTTTTGTCAATAAAAAAATCCTCCACATGATATGCATGTGAAGGATTTTTGATTAGCATCGCATACAGGAACATATGAAGGTTTTTATTAGTGCATAGAGGATTTTGATAGCTAAATAACCAAGAGTTCCTATTATGGTAATAATAAGGCTTCCTATAATAGCTATAATAGCCGATGCACTAATGAGTGAGAATATCCGCTCAGAACCCATATATATTCCGAAAACAAATACAGCAATCCACATAATGAGGATGAGTATGTTCAAAGCAATGGTTTGCCCCGGTCTCATGCCTATATTAAAGAAATTTTTCAATAATATCTCTTTGAATACCACCACAAAAAAGGGAAGTAATACAAAAAGAAGTGTTGAAAATACTGTTAAACATAAGCTGATGGAGCAGGCGATGAACCCTCGATCTGTGATGTCTGTGGCGGAATAAGTGTCCCAGAAACCGCAACCAAGAGCTATTAGTCCCAGTATGAACAGGGACATTTTCAGCATGAATCTGCGTGACTTCGGGGCGGTATCAAAATCAAACCACTGGATAGCGCTCCAAAAGAGCTGTTTCCATTTCGGGGTGTCTTGATCTGCTTTCTTCCAGAATAATCCTTGAGAAAGCAAGCAGCCTGAGCCAACCAATACGGATGCGATAATCGCGATAAAAGATAGTTGTGTCATAATAAGAAATTTAAGTTAATAATATAATTTTATGGGTATTAATCTAGTCATTTTTGTTTTTTTTGTCAATATAAATTTGAGCTGTTATTGGGTTGTAAAAAAAGACTCGTTGTGGTGCACTTTTTGCTTGCCAGAATCGGAAAAGAGAGTCATTATCAGCGCGAATTTAGTCACGAATCGTGACAATTGCATGCAATTATTTTATCGGTTTCGCCA
>CAYLIN010000165.1:0-2495 GCA_964383725.1 uncultured Azospirillaceae bacterium
CCAGAGAATTGGGGGCACCGTCTTTGCGTGTGGAAGCTTTGGAAGAAAACGGCACAATCGGCTTTGAATTTCCCGCACAAGAAATGAAAACTATTGATTTTTCTTCTTTGCTCGCGTCTCCAGAATTTGCAAACGCTAAAGGAGCTTTGCCGCTTATTCTCGGCGTTGACATTAAAGGCAAGCCCGTGATTGCTGATTTAGCAAAAATGCCTCATTTGCTGGTTGGCGGAACGACAGGTTCCGGAAAATCCGTCGGCTTGAATACATTCATTTTATCTTTGATGGCCCAAAAGAAACCTTCTGATCTTAAATTTATCATGATTGACCCAAAACGGATTGAATTTAGCATTTATAACAAACAAAAATACATGCTGGCGCCTGTTGTGACTGAAATGACAGAAGCTGCCGCTACCCTCACCTATCTGGTTGACGAGATGGAAAAACGCTATGCCTTGTTTGAGGAAAATCTTGTCAAAAACATTGCTGATTATAACGAGAATGTAGGACACATGCCCTACATTGTTTGTGTGATTGATGAATTTGCCGACCTTATAGCATCTGATAAAAAAGTTGAAGCTTCTGTACAACGATTGGCTCAGAAAGCACGTGCCGCAGGTATTCACCTGATTTTGGCGACGCAGCGCCCGTCTGTGGATGTGGTTACCGGTGTTCTGAAAGCTAATTTTCCGACCCGTTTGGCCTATAAAACCGCAAGTGCAGCTGATTCCCGAACAATTTTAGACAGCACAGGTGCCGAAAAACTACTCGGACGAGGAGATGCTCTTTTCCTTGCTGCTGACGGTAACTTAATCCGCCTGCATGGTGCTTTTATGTCTGATAACAATATCAGCGCTTTTTTAGAGCCATTTCGTGCTGATGTTAAAGCCCTTCCCCTCCCTAAAAAAGAAATTTCCACTCCAGCAAAGGAAACAAAAGGATGGTGGCGACAAGTTTGGGATTTTTGGGTTTCCTTACGACAAAAAGACCGTAAATTGATTATCAACGGGACATTGTCCTTGTTTGAAATATTGACCGGATCTTCCTCAAAATCTCGCTCAAAAAAACGTTAACTTATCAGCTCTTTATTTCTCGCCCTATGTGATTATATCTGATACAACTTTGGGGAGAAATATCGTGTTAAGTGATTTACATAAAGATTGGAAAGCTTTTCTCAGGGCCTTGTGGAATTTTTGGACAAGTCCGACCGGCGCCTTTATTTTGGCGGTTTCTGGGATTGTTGTCGGGTATTATATTTTCTATATCAGCCGTCCGATTTTGAAATATCATACCGAAAAAGCAACGTTTATTTCATCCCTTAACAATAATGATTATAAAGTCAGCGTTCATGGCAAAGAGTACGGTGACTTATATATGACCCGTGTCTATCTAAACAATAAAGGAGCCGATGCGCTTTCCGGCAATGATGTTTCTAAAATCGGACATGACCCGATACGTATTGTCGTCCCTGAAGGGGCTAAGATGGTTCACTATACATTGGACGAAACAGAAACAACTGAGGCTATCACGGCAAAATTGGAGGAAGCTGACGGTGATCTGGTCATTAAATTTGACTTTCTCAATCCGGAATATCAAATTGCAGCCTCAATTCTTCATGAAAATCCTGACGCTGAATTTGAAGTCAAAGGTAGTGCACTTAATGTGAATGAAATCACGCGTGAGTGGAATGGCAGACAAATAAAATCTTGGATACTGTGGTCATTGGGCATCTTTTACCTGATTTTGGTAATCATTTACATTTATCACCACTGGTATCAAAAACGCCGGAAAAAGAAATAAGCTGGATAAAATACATTAATTTGCATGAGGCTGGTATATCCTTTATTTTGCGCGCCGGCGTTATCATAAACTCCGGCTTTTTATAAATCTTCTCCTTTAGATACCGATTAGATTTTATTACATTTTTTACAAATATTAAAGTTTAAAGTCTTCTTATTTTCCTTCGTTAACAGTTCAACTTTTTTGCTTGAAATTTTGGAGTAATCCCCTAAAGTAAAAAGCAGATTATGTGACTAAAAGGAGTAAAATCATGAAAAAGACTTTAATTTGCAGCATTTTGGCAGCTTCAATGCTCAGTGCTTGCGCAATTGATCCATATACAGGCGAAAGCAAAGTTTCTAAAACCGCTTGGGGAACAGGTATCGGCACAGCAGCCGGTGCCGGTATCGGCGCGTTAGCCGGTGGCAAAAAAGGGGCTTTAATCGGTGCCGGTGTTGGTGCTTTAGCCGGAGCTGCTACAGGTGGTTATATGGATATTCAAGCTCGTAAGTTGCGTGCTGAGTTGGTTGGTACAGGTGTTCAAGTTCAACAAGTTGATGGTCGTGTCTATTTGATTATGCCGGGTAACATCACTTTTGATAGCAACGAAGCCGTTATCAAGTCGGGTTTCCAACCGGTTTTGAATTCTATTGCCAAGGTTATTAAAGAATACAACAAAACCATGGTTCAAGTTTATGGTTACACAGATAACACCGGTA
>CAYLIN010000166.1:0-2477 GCA_964383725.1 uncultured Azospirillaceae bacterium
TTTCCCGATCAAGTTAAATTTGTGATGTTGCAGGCGGTTGATGCGGCAAGCACTTATACTTCTCAAGAGGAAATCAGACAGCTATTGCGACAACGCCATAATCTGGGAGTGAATAAAGATGATGACTTTATTATCATGAATTTAACCCAGATGATGGAGATGATGGAAAACTCAACTAAAATTATGACTATTTTGTTAGGTTCAATCGCTTCTATTTCTTTGTTAGTCGGTGGTATCGGTATTATGAATATTATGTTAGTTTCCGTTACGGAGCGGACACGGGAAATCGGTATCCGTATGGCGATAGGGGCAAAGATGTGGGATATTCGCTGGCAATTTTTGATGGAAGCTTTGGTTTTGTCTTTTATTGGTGGTTTGGTTGGTATTTTATTAGGAATAATTGGCGTTGTTTTGGTATCTGTGTTTAGTTCATTTCAGGCCGTTATTGCACCGATATACATAATCGTTCCTTTTTCGTTTGCAGGAATTGTCGGGTTGTTCTTTGGCTTTTATCCTGCTTATAAAGCATCTTTGCTTAATCCGATTAATGCTTTGCGTTATGAATAATGGAATTTTTATTTTCGTTCCGTCAGCCAACGTTCGGCTTCGAGGGCTGCAACACAGCCGGAACCGGCAGCAATAACAGCCTGACGGAACTGAGGGTCTTTAACATCACCGGCCGCGAAAATTCCTTCAATACTGGTTTTTGAGCTATCCGGTTTTGTTTTTATATAACCGTCACTGTCCAATT
The DNA here is from genome assembly GCA_964383725.1 of uncultured Azospirillaceae bacterium. GTDB lineage: Bacteria > Pseudomonadota > Alphaproteobacteria > RF32 > CAG-239 > CAZU01. The sequence continues at coordinate 752 of CAYLIN010000166.1, forward strand.
CTAAATGCTGTTGGAAAATTTCGGTATTGGGATGGTGACCGATAGCAATGAACAGTCCTTCAACATCAAGTGTTTTACTTTTATCGGTTTTGACATTTTTAATTTTGATGCCGGTCATACTGAGAGGTGTTTCTGTTCCGATAATTTCCTCAACCACGCTGTCCCATTCGACTTTGATTTTGGGGTTGCTTAGAAGGCGTTGTTGCATGGTTTTGTCGGCGCGCAGTTCATTGCGGCGGTGGATGAGGGTGACACTCTTGGCAAAATTTGTCAGGTAAATGGCTTCTTCAACAGCTGTATTGCCACCGCCGACGACAGCAACATCACGACCTCGATAAAAAAAGCCGTCACAAGTGGCACAAGCTGAAACACCGAAGCCACGGTATTTTTCTTCACCGGGAAGGCCCAGCCAGCGGGCAGAAGCACCGGTGGCGATGATGATGCTTTCTCCGCAAAAAACATTATGATTTTCGGAGTTACATTCAAAAGGGTGTCGATTGAAATCGACTTCGATGATTTTATCATCTATTATTTGGACACCGACGTTGTGTGCTTGTACCCGCATATTATGCATAAGTTCTGATCCGGCGATGGGTGTTGGAAATCCCGGAAAGTTTTCAACATCGGTTGTGATTGTCAACTGTCCGCCGATTTGTTCACCTGAAACCAAAATCGGTTTTAGTCCGGCACGGGCCGCATAAATTCCTGCCGTGTATCCGGCTGGTCCGGATCCGATAATCAAAACCGATGTTTTGTATTCCGCCATAGTGTCAGCTCCTTTATTTTATTAATTTAGTCGACAGTTTAGCTTGTGAAAGCTCGATTTGCAAGAATTAATCTACCGAGATTTCATTTCTTTCAACTTTACAATCACAGCCTTTGGAATTGCAAAAACAAACGCTGTCTTTTTGAACGTAGCTTGTTTCGTTTTCGGAATGGCAACTTTCCAAAGATACGGTTGTTTGTTCTTCGGTACAATTCAGACATTCATAATCGCTGACGTTATTGGGAAAGGTACAGCCGCAGGTGTTTGTTTCACTGCAATCGCAAATACCAAGCCCGCAATCGTTAGGTTCGTTATAATTTCTGGTATCCATGTTAACCTCCTTAAAAAATAAAAGCCGTCTTGGTGTAGACGGCTTTAGATATATTCTTTTTTAGCGGAATTTAAATATATTCGATGTCAAGGATTTCGAAAGATTTTTTGCCGCCCGGTGCCGCAAATTCAGCTGTGTCTCCAACTTCTTTACCAATCAAAGCTTTGGCTAACGGGGAAGATAAAGAAATTTTGTTCTTTTCAATATCAGCTTCATAATCACCGACGATTTGGTATTTTCTTTCTTCATCAGTATCTTCATCGGCAACAGAAACGGTTGCGCCAAAGCGAATGACATCAGATTTAACTGTTGTCACATCAATGACTTGTGCACGACTTAAAACAGCTTCCAAGTCTTGAATGCGTCCTTCAATGAAACTTTGTTTTTCTTTTGCGGCAGAGTATTCTGCATTTTCTGATAAATCGCCGTGAGAACGAGCCTCAGCAATAGCGGCGATGATGTTCGGACGTTCAACGCCTTTTAAGTTTTTGAGTTCAGCTTCAAGAGCAACAAACCCCTGTTTTGTAAGAGGAAATTTTTCCATTTCAGCACCTTTTGTAAAAAATAAGAAGTTAGAAAAAGACAGACTGCGAAGGGGATACCTTCACAGCCCGTTTTTATGTGATGTT
>CAYLIN010000167.1:0-2238 GCA_964383725.1 uncultured Azospirillaceae bacterium
TATATTTCATATTCATATTGTTTTTTTGTCCAACTTTTTGGGTGCAGTTCATTTTGCCGTGTGGCCTTGGTGGGGTCCCGGTCGCACCTAACAATGCTTGGTCGAAGACCATGAACCCAATTGTTATCTATCGGAAATACAGTTGTTTTACATCATAGATTGTATTAACTTTGCATTATATGCAACAAAAGACTTTTAATTTATACTGCGATGAAAGTACCCATCTCCCAAATGATGGGCGTCCGTATATGATATATGGATATGTTAGCGTTGCATCTAATCAAATCAAAATGATTAGAGAGCAAATGAAAACTATAAAATCCAAATATAATTATACTGGAGAGTGGAAATGGACTGGAATTCATGATAAAACATTGCAAATGTATCGTGAATTGGTTGAATATTTTTTCTCTGTTTCAGGATTGAATTTTCGAGCGGTTGTGGTCGATAAATCACAAATAAATGAAAGTAGGATTGATTATACATTCAATGATTTCTATTTTAAAATGTATTTTCAATTGCTTCATCATAAAACAGATATGTCTGCCGTTCATAATGTCTACTTTGACATCAAGGACACCTGTAGCCAGCAGAAACTTCATAAATTAAAAGACATTCTTAAATATAATGCTTCAATAGGCAATTTTCAATTTATACGTTCACATGAAAGTTTATTTCTTCAATTAGCTGATGTGTTGATGGGTGCTATAAACTATAATTTGCGTATATTGAAAGGCGATATAGAAGGTAAAGTCATCGCTAAACGTAAAATTGTTGATTATATTGATTCCCATATTGATATTCCATTGACTTGTACATCTCCGTTATCAGCAGAAAAAATAAACTTGTTTTATATTTCTCTTAAATAGTTGATGTATGCCATTTAATCAACTCAAAACATATCCAGAGTTGTTGGATCTCGCATATCTGCCGGATAAGGAACGTGATCGCTCCTTAAAAGGAATTTTTGATCGTGATATAACTAATAATGAGGGATTTTCATTTCGAGAGAAACGCATATTTCCAATAAAGAGTGACGGTAAATTAGATTTGGAAAGAGAGTTTTTTCATTTAACCACTGAAGAAATTGAGCAGGAAAATGAAGATGGAAAAATGGAAAAACATCGTGTCTTTGACATTCATCGATCCCAACGCTTGCACTGGATAAGAGTGCACATTGAAGAAAAAATTAAAGATGCCAGTAAAATTTTGATATTTAGTGCGGTTGAGCGTGATAAAAAAGCGAGAAAAGATGTAATCAGAACATACATCTATAATAAAACACAGAAATATGTAATAGTTTTGGAACCTCAACCAAAGAGTCCATCTGCATATTTCTTGCTTACTGCCTACTATCTAAATCGTAAATATGGAGAAAAGGCAGTTGATAAAAAATATAAGAAACGTTTAGCGGATATAATATAAAAAACGCAAGGCTCAGATTTATGCCTTGATAAACCGAGCCTCGAAACTCCTTCTGATTACAGATGAGCGATGCAAAGGTATAAATTAATATTTATATACCAAAGCATTATATCAATATAACGAGGCAATAATAATATTGTTGTGTCACAATATTATTTTATTGTTCTGTGCTGATGTAATTGCTTGCGTAATTTGCCCTTATAAAGGCGGTTGGTCTATCCATTGAAAATGTTGCGGTACCCTGAATCCCGCCGGAGCGCCAGTGGCGCGACTATCGTGCCGAAACCCCGGATGCAGTCCGGGGCCCGGCCAACACCCACCTGACACACAGTCCCGGCGGGACGTTTCGTGGTATCCGCCCCGCCTCCCCATCACGTCATTTATTGTGTCAGGAACACTCTCCAGCTCCCGTCTTTTTCGCTGCGTTCTACATACTTTTTAGAAATCAGTTGGTCAAGCAATTTTTGTATGGCTGTGATGCTGATGCCGGTTGCCTCTTGCATACAAAAAAGTTCCTAAAATGGTTGTATGTGTATAACCATTTTGGCGATTTTTTCGGGCGATAGAATAAGCGATGACCTCTTTTCAGCTATTCCAAACTTTGTTTTCCCCAAAAAAGCAATAACGTCATCATTTGTATGATAAACGCCTGTAGCACCGCTGGTGCCGCCCCTACACGATTGCTTGTCAACATAAAATCGGCAAATAACATCGCCGAAGGCGATGAATAGTTTAATCCCCACCATGGGCGCACGGCATTTGAACTGCACCCAAAAAGTTGGACAGTTTAAAGATTGTGTGTACTCACTGGAC
>CAYLIN010000168.1:0-2234 GCA_964383725.1 uncultured Azospirillaceae bacterium
GAAGAAATGAAAGAAATCAGAGAAAAATGTCCCGATATCGTCCTTGAATGTTTTATGCACGGAGCAATGTGCATGTCTTATTCCGGCCGCTGCCTGATTTCAAATTATCTGGCTGATCGCAGCGCCAATCAGGGCAAATGCGCACACTGCTGTCGTTGGCACTACAAATTACATTTACGACTAAAAGATGGAACAATTAAAGAATTGACAATTGATGAACACAACAAAGATTCTTTTGAATTTTTATTGGAAGAAGAATTCCGCCCCGGCGAATATTATGAAGTCATGGAAGATGAATTCGGCGGTTATATGCTCAACTCTAAAGACATGTGCCTCATGCCCCGTCTGCCTGACTTGCTTGGTATCGGCATGGATTCTCTAAAAGTCGAAGGTCGTAATAAAACAGAATACTACGCCGCTATTGTCGCTCGCACCTATCGTCAAGCTATTGATGATTGGTACAAAAATCCTGAAACTTGGGATTATCAGAAATATATGGATGACCTCAACACCCTGCAAAATCGTGGGTATTGCTTGGGCTTCCATGATGGAAAGCTGACTAACATCAGCCAAAACTACGAATATACCCGCACATTGGGAGAATGGCTGTTCGCCGGTTCTATTGTCGAATGGCAAGGTGATGATGCTATTTTTGAAGTCCGCAACTACATCAACAGCAATGAATTTATTGAATTTTTAATCCCCGGCACACTGGAAAACATCCGCCTGACACTCAGCGAATTTGAAGATGCAGAAACTGGGGATATCATTCCCAAAGTTTCTGCCGGACAAGGCAAGAAAATCCGCATTCATTCGCAGGCTTGGGAACGTCCGATTGCTGAAATCAAACAGTTGTTGCCGCAATACGTTATTGCTCGCAAATTAGGAGCTTTACCGGAACAACAGGCTGAAATGTTAAAACACAAAAAAGACGAATTTCAAATTCTTTGCAATACAAAAAAATAAGCCCTAATTTGGGCTTATTTTTTGTTGCAGCATCTTAACCCGATGTTGCAAACGCTCAACACGTTGCAAATTTTCAAAATCTTTCCGAAAACGATACAAAGTTATCAGTTGTGTTGAAATATCCAAAATCCCGTTCATTCGTTCATTTAACGCCCCATCCTCTTGTCCGGTAGCCTCAAGAGCTCGTTCCAAATAATCAATCACACGATATTCTTCCACCGCTTCATTGGCCAAAACCAAATAAGCTGCTCGTTTTTCATTTTTATCAAGATTAGAGGCTATTTTCTCCCGCACATCGAACCACTTATCCATCGCACCGCTTTCCCAATAAACTTCTCCCATTTTTCCAAGAACCACATTTTGTTCTCTCAAATTTCTGGATAAATTAAAGCTCCCTTCATAAAACATCAAAGCATTTTCAGCATCTTTTTTACGCCAATAGGCTTCTGCAATTTTTTCATGAGCCCAACGCAACAACACCTGCCGCCGAATACTACTATCCAAACGACACTCTGAAGTATTGCTGCAATAATCAATAACTTTGCGATAAGCAGTTATCTCTGCATCATAATCATTAGCTTTTTTTGCTTCAAGAATTGCCATTTTATAAGCATGCATGATATTCTGAGGACTAGTCTCAAAAAGATTTATGCCTGACACAAAAACCTCCACCGAGTTAATGTGTTACAAAATTTTCTGTTCCATCATCCTCATCAAACCCCATAAGACACTTATGAGCTAATGTCCCACCGGTTTTCTGACAATAATCTTCACGATGTAAATCATATTCAGCATGGATAGGACATGTTTCACATAAACAACCGCGATCTTCATCAATACAATGGCTTTTCTCAAAGGCGCAAAACATTGATTCATAATGTTCAACATTATCAAGATCATCTAACAGTTTGAACATATTTTCCGGCATATTTTTAATCTTGCAACCCAATGTATATGAGGGACAAGACATACATTTGCATTTCTTCAAATTTTCTTTGGTTTTAGCAACTAACATGTCATTCTCCTTTTCAATAAATTACCCCAAAGAAATAAGTTCTCATCAGGCAAATACAAGCATCTCACTTACAAAATAATTTAAGCAGAACAAAAAAATACTTGATTTTCCGAATCCTATATGCTAGAAACACTTTCGAATTGAAAGGACTCATGCATGAATGCAATGCAAATCCGTGGTGAGTCTGTGTTTTATACAGCTTGCCCCGCAAGCTACAGAGAAAAGAAAGGAAAATGTCATGAGACATGGAATG
>CAYLIN010000169.1:0-2187 GCA_964383725.1 uncultured Azospirillaceae bacterium
CAAAGAGGCATACTTTAAATATATGGGTCAAATAGATCCGAATATATTACATGCCAGCGCTGTTGCAAATGACAAAATCGAAGATATAAAGCAAAAGACTTTATTATCATGGGCACAAAATAATACGTTCGATGCATTGGCAGCAGAATTAAGAATAACATGCGGTCGAACAGAAAGTTCAAATACAGTACTAAGAATTATTGATAAACCAACACGCTTTGAATTTTTACTAAGTGTAATGCTGAAGCATAAATTTCCAGATCTTACCGTAAAACCGAATTATCGCGTTGACGACGAAGGAATGCCAATTTTCACAGCGTCTGGCGGGCTGGGCGACATTGAATGTTTTGATACAGATTCAAATCCACTTATAGAAGTAACGCTGATGTCTTCAAGGAATCAATCTACGAATGAAATACCTGCGGTAACAAGGCATTTGGAAGATGCCCAACTAAAATATCCGGACAAAATTGTTTTCGCAGTCTTTATCGCCCCAAATCTGCATCGCGATACTTTGTATATGGTCGACTATTCTAAAAAATATAGGCACGTAGATATATTTGCCTATGATATAGACACCTTTATTTCCAGCATCCGCGGTGCGTCCTGTTTAAAAGAGGCAACAAACCTTGCTTATAAACCAGACTGCAGTAATCTGTAAATTACCGTATATTACATACCAAACTTGTATGCGGCGCTGATATAGAATTGCGTCGCATCAACACGGGTTGTACCGTGTCTGTGTTCAACCTGGCCATAATTTATGTATTTAAAGCCTACATCTAAATCAATACGTGAATTTAACCGGAACAAGACACCAAACATCCCCTGATACGATAAATCTACAGAACTGTCCAAATCACCGTCTATTTCGCCCCATATTGCTGTTAAACCAAGACCGGCCCCAACGTACGGTGCGACCACATTGTCAAAATCGTACATCAGGTATGCATTCAGCAAATTCGCCCACAGATCATATTCAAAATTTCGATCTTTCTTGCCATATTGCGCCCCCATGTACAATGTTTCATATTCAACGCGCAAATACGGCGCCAGCTGATTGCCCATTGTTGTACCAAAACCAAAATTATCACGCAATTCCTTAATTTTATCCCCATGCGAACGCGAATAAGAAAATGCACTATGTTCGTTTTTATACAAACGAAATCCAGCATAACTATCCCGCGACGCATTGCCGCATTCACAAACACATTCACAATCGCCACACTCTGCAAATGCCGCAACAGGCATTAAGCATAACAATGTCGCTAATATTTTTTTCATTGTCTCCCCCCCTATTTTATTTATCTTATCAGTAGCGCCCCGCAGCCCAATCGACGTAGAAAATACTCATGCGCTTTCACTAAAGCCGCAGCTACAAGATTATTATGTTTCACCATTTCAATGTTCAGCGGATTAATGCCATGATAATCAACAATCTTTCTATTAAAATAATTTTTATCTATAATTTGATCTTTAATTATTTCTAAAACAGTATTCTCATATTCTGGGCCTAACTGCATCTGCACTGTTTTTAATGGCATACCTTTGGTCAATTTATAAAATGCGGAAAAATGTGCGGTTCTGTGTCTTCCGGAATTACAATGAAATAATGTTTTCCCGCCTTCTTCCCCATTTTGCCGTACACTGTTTGCAATATCTTCAAAAAGTGATAATTGGGGGTAATCCCCATATAAATTACTATATGGAACACGAATGTATTTTATACCTAAAACCTTGCAGCACCACTTTTCTATAAACTTAAAATGCCAATTGCTTATATGCCTAAAATCAAAAATCTGGGTTACGCCAATTGGCTGTTGTCGTAACCGAATTATGTCAGATATACACGGATGCGGCCCACGGATAAGATATTCATCCACCCAGACATAATTGTCCGGCAATGCTATATCAGCACGATTATCTTTCTGCATCTTATCCATTCCTATACCTAATACTTTAAGCGTATACTTTCACACAAGATTACGTTTTGCAACCACAGTGTCAAAGCGCCTAAAAAATGTACCATTTAAGCATATAAAATAATGACAGATACCGACAGAACAGACGAAGCCGAAATCATTGTGCATCGCCGTGCTGCAATAAAAAACCTGATATAAATACCCTAAAATGTCAGGTTAAGCAGACGCAATTTTACCTCTATATTCTCAATCGGATAGCCCTCTA
>CAYLIN010000170.1:0-2146 GCA_964383725.1 uncultured Azospirillaceae bacterium
CCCCAATCTATCTTCCATATTCAGAAAAAATTGTTACCCCCGAACAGTTGGGTGACAAGGGTATGCTCCTCACCTTTGATGAAGAAGTAACAGATTTTGACTACACAGTCTATGAAGCCCCTGACGGAGGAGAATTCTATTACTGCGATATTCAAGCGTGGACTTCCCTTTGGGATAAGTGGTTTTCACAAGGAAAAGGCAACCTATCGGTAAAGGTTCCATCAAGGAATAAACCAATCGTTGCGGTATATGTTCCCAATAACGGGAGTGAAAATGTTTGTATTGCGAAGTATGACCCAAATGCCGAAATTCGAATTGATAAAAATGTGGAGTATGAAAACACGACTACATTGCCACGACTGTCACTTGGCTATTATTTAATACTCGCAGTAATAGCGTTGGTCATTTTGGGAATTGTGTGGTTCCTTACTCGAAAGAAGGCGGAATTGTGTATTTGGGTAGAGCGTATCGGCTTATATCCGATTTCCTACATTATCGGCCATTGCATAGTTACTGGAATCAACTGGTCTTCGTACTCACTCCCTCGTGATTTTGCACTTATCATTTTAATCTCTATCCTGTTGTACAGTGGTTTGCTGTTGTGGCATAATATTTGGCGACTGAAAAAAGAAATCAAGGGAATCAATCAGTAACTAAAAGAAAGGCATTTATTCCAACATAATGCTTTTAACGGATTGCCCGCTTATTTTTCTTGAATAGCAGTAAATAATTATCTCATACGCTGCAATAAATGTTACAACAGAAACAGCCAGCGCTTTAAAATTAAAATTATATTCGGGCATATTTTCAAAGTCGGCAAAAACAACGTCCACCATAATTTTAAGAAGCAGATATTGATACACCGTCCCTATAGCAAATCCCACATACGAAACAGGACGGTATCCGCCGAGAATAGAGCTGCTGCATTCCTTTCGGGAATACCCGAAAACCTTCATCATTGCAATGGTTTTGGTATTAGATTTTACCACGCTTGTCAGGGACATCAGAAGCGTCATAAACGCTAAGATAAGTCCTATGGAAATTATCATAAACGAAAAATTCTCGCTTGCAAGTTCGTTCATGGACATGGACATCTGCGTCATTGCGGAAAAGCAGAATGCCGAAAATCCAACAAAAAACACAAGGATCTTTCTGCTTTTTAAAGTGTTCTTCTTTAGGTCTGTTAAAAAGGGCAAGTCCTTATCATCAGCTTTGACTGCCTTGATTTTGATGTTTTGCACTTCCTTAAGCAAGCCGAGTACGGGACATTTTATTTTAAAAAATGCGTACAGTATGGCTAAAAGCATAAAAAATACCGTGGGGAAAGCTATCAGAGAAAACGCAAGGAAAAAATGAAATTCGGGCTGCATTTGAGGAAAATATTCCATATCGTTCTGGACGTCGTAAAAGGTCGGCATATAAATTGCAGCGGCGGCATACCCGATAACCGTGCCAATAAACACGCTTATACCGAATACCCAGAAATGCTTTGCAACATTTATATCGGAGTATCCAAGAGCCTTTAAAATACCAAGCTCTTTTCCGTGACTGTCGATATAATTTTTTACGTAAAAAATCAGCAGCACAACAGTTGTTGCAACAAGACAGCCTCCCGAAACTCCTACAATGACCTTGCCGCTTGCCACCTGCGCGTCGTACATAATCATACCCTGCGGAGTGGTAATTTCGTCCTTTATCCCAACAATGTCAATATTGTAATTCAAAAACAGCGCGCATACAAAAGCTGCACAGCAGGTCACTATACTTATTGCAAACAGCTTTGCTAAATCCTTTATTCCGATAAGCATTTTTTCACCACCCTATTTCGTATGCTGTCTTTCGCGTCTCGTTTGAGTAAATTTCCGAAATTTTTCCGCTGTTCATTTTTATAACTGTGTTTGCCATTTCAGCAATGTTAAGGTTATGCGTTACCATAACGATTGTAAACCCGTACTTGTTTTGCAAAGCGCATATGTAGTCAAGGACTTGTCTGCCTGTTTCCTCGTCAAGCGCGCCTGTTGGTTCGTCCAGAAACAAAACCTTTGGATTTTTCGCAAGAGCCCTTGCCACCGAAACTCTTTGCTGTTCGCCTCCCGAAAGCTCACTGGGATATTTGCGGAGCTTTTCGCCAAGTCCAACAGCTTCT
>CAYLIN010000171.1:0-2140 GCA_964383725.1 uncultured Azospirillaceae bacterium
TAGTGTTTGCCGTTTTCTTTGACAAAGAAATGTTCTCCACGGATTTCGTGGGTGACGTGAAAATACTTGCTCAACAGGCTGTAAAGCTTGCTTTCTCTGATATCCCCTTCTTCGTCATCGTTGTGGAGTGCCATTTTGATACCGGTATAAATCAGGAAAGCTGAGAAGAGGTATAATACCCAATGGAAGTTGGCAATCAGGACTTCACCGACACCGATGAGAACACCGCGCATGATAATTGCGCCGAGAATTCCCCAAAAAAGAACTCGGTGTTGATATTTACGCTCAATCCCCAAACTACAGAAGATAACAGAAATGATGAAGATGTTGTCCAATGACAAGCTTTTTTCAACTAAAAATCCGGTGTAATAGAGCATGCCGGTTTCCATACCGCGTTCATAGATGACGAACAGACCGAAAAGTAAGGCAATGGCGATGTAAAAAACGCAGGCTGCTAATGTTTCGCCGATTTTGGGTTCAGAGGCGTGACGGTGGAAGACAAAAAGATCCAGATATAACAAAGTAAAGACAATTGCACCGAAAATTGCCCACATCCACGGAGCAGACATAATAAAATGCGGTTGATTGAGTAAAGCTTCCATCGTTATCCTCTTTTTGATTATTTTTTCTGCGATTATTATCTGTCTTTTGCGCTAAAAAGCAAGATGGAAAGAAGATTTTTAGACAGCTTAATCGTTAAAGATTTTGATACGTTGCTCTAAAGGGATAAATGTTTTTTCATCAGCGGGGAGTTCTATTGATCCGAAAGGCATTTGTGCGGTTAAGCGCCAACTGTTCGGAATTTGAAAACTCTGTTTGACGTCGTTGTCGATAAGGGGATTGTAATGTTGCAGAGAAGCACCGATGTGATGTTCGGCCAGCAATGTCCATACGATATATTGAAGCATTCCTTGGGCTTGTTCTGCCCAAATGGAAAATTTGTCAGCATAGAGCGGGAATTTTTTTTGCAAGTCTTGAGTGATTGTATCGTCGATGAAAAATAATACAGTTCCAATTCCGGCTGCAAAGGAGGCTGTTTTTTGCTGTGTGGCAGAAAATTTTTCCGGTGGGGTGACTTTTTGTAGCTGTTGTTCGGTGAGGTGCCATAGTTTTTTGTTGGCATTGTCGAAGAGTAAGGCAATGCGTCCGGATTGAGAATTAAACGGTGTCGGGCAATATTTGATAGCCGATTTGATGAGTTTTTCAATTTTTGTGATCGGCATAGGAATTTTATTTCCCAAGTGATAGATGGAGCGGCGCTTGGTTATCAGTTCTTCAAAATCAAACATGTTTCCTCCTTTACAGATACAGAAAGGGTGTCCGTCAAAGTGGACACCCGAGCTTTATTTTTTTCTTATTTTGCCAGAACAATTTCGTCGACATCAATTTCGACAGAATTCCAGTCTTTATCGACTTCACCCGTAATAATAACAACATCTTGCGGACCAACTTCAAGACCATTCCAGTCTTCGTTATCGATTTCAACGGTAATTGTGTCGTTTCCATCTGTGAAGATATATTTTTCATTGCCTAGGCTTTGAGTGATATTGCCTTGAATGACAACAATGGTATCGTCTGCCAGATCTTTAGCTTCGGCCACGCTGGCTTTTTTGGCGTTTGACGGACCGGTGAAGCCGGCAAATGCGGCAGAACTTACCAAGAATGTACCGGCCGCTAACAATGAAAGCAATTGAATTTTTTTCATAAGATTTCTCCTTAGGATGAGGGAATAAAACAATGTTGATATAATCTGTGACACAATGAAAATAAGCAATACTTTAGTTTTGTATTGCTTATTTTTTGTATTTTGCATTATTTTTTTAGTGCTGTTTGCCATTTGTCTTCTTTGAATCCGGGAATGGCGAAGTCTTTGCCAATCAATAATGGTCTTTTGACCAGCATTCCATTTGAAGCTAACAGCTTTAATTGTTCTGCATCGCTCATTTTTGGGAGCTTGTTCTTGACATCAAGTTCACGGTAAAGCATGCCGCTGGTGTTAAAGAACGATTTTAGTGGCAAGCCGCTGCGTTGTTGCCAGTCGCGAAGTTCCTCAACGCTTGGATTTTGTTCGACAATATGGCGAGAAGAATAATCTATGTGATTGTCATTCAGCCATTTTTTTGCTTTTTGACAAGTGGAA
>CAYLIN010000172.1:0-2119 GCA_964383725.1 uncultured Azospirillaceae bacterium
GAACATCCGGATAGAGCTATGATGACTTTAGCTGATGCATCAAGAGTTTGCAACAGAGAAATTATTGATGATTGTAACCAATTAATCGTTTTCTTATCTCATACAAGTAAAACTTTGCATAATGCGGTTCAGTACGCTGAAGAAGGACACAAAGTTATTACCGTATTTTATTTGGATTAAAAGAAAGGAAAGTCGTTAAGTCGCTTAGACGATAAGACGATAAGTTCTTTACAAAAAAAGTTCTTAAAAAGAATAACTTTATGAAATAAACTTAACGTCCTAACGTCTTATGGTCTTAACGTCCTTAAAAAATCGATGTCAGAAAACTTAAAAAAACTCACAGGCAAATTCGGTTTTGAACCTATTGCCCATCATCTTGTCAACGACTGTGATATTGCGCTTTTTAAAGAGTTAACTGAAAGCGAAAGTTTTTTGTTTGATTTCGTAAGACAAAACGTCGCAGAACGTATTGCAATGCAAATCAATGAAAATAACTACAAAAACTTAATTGAATTTTTGAAATTCTATTCGCCTTCTTACGAAAATGTAATTGTTTCGGCGCTTGTTAAATACGCTGATGAAGATTTGACCGACTTAATGCTTGAAAAATTCGAAAACGGAACCGTTGAAGAAAAAACATACTGCGCAAAATTTTTCGGAATAATTCAAGATGAACTTGCACATCCGTTTTTACTTGCAAATGCTTATTGCGAAGACGAGTTTCTTGCCCAAAACTGCGCCTCGTCACTTGGTATGTGGAAAGATGAAAAGTCTTATAATGACGCTCTTGAAAAACTCAAAAGCAATGATGAGTTTGAAAAGTTGTCAGCAGTAAAATTTTTGAGTGCATACGGAAATAAAGACGCTCTGCCTGAAATTTTCGGCGCAATGAGAGGCTCTGCAATGGCAGAAAATATCGCGGGAGAAATTCCATATATAGAGGATTTGTTTGAACTTCTTAATAAATATTATGAAGATACGCTTTTAACAATTAATTTTATAATCAGCGGACTTGGCGAAATTTTACCCTTAAGTACAGTGTTTGATTATGAATTGTTTGAGGTTTTTGAAAGACTTATAAATAATTATGATGACAGCAAATCCGCAATAGTATTGTTAAATGCGCGTGACAAATTTGAGACTTTGACTGAAAATGACGAATATCTTTTTGACGAAGACAAAAATACCAAAAACGAAATTCAAGATATTAAAAAATTACTTAAAAATACACGGGATTTAGAAAAATATATTAATGATGAATTAAACGAAAACAGTCCGTTTGTTTTTACTGCACTTGATTTTGCAACTGATCCGTTAATGGTTCGCGAACTTTTAAAATCAAGCAATCAAACATTGATTTTAAAAACGGTTGAAATACTCAAAAAATTAGACGCACTTGACGAAAATGTAAAAACGGTTGCGCTTTTAAAAGTTTCGGACATTAACATAAAATCCATCATCAGGGCGTTATAAACTATTTCCGCGATAATTATTTAGCTTTTTCCGAACGTTCTCTGACGGATAATTTTATAGGCGTTCCGAAGAAACCGAAGGCTTCACGCAATTTGTTTTCGATATAGCGTTTATAATGATCCTTCATCAAATCCGCATTGTTTGCAAAAATGACAATATGCGGCGGTTGAACACCGGTTTGAGTTACGTACATAATCTTTAACCGCTTGCCTTTTGAAGATGCAGGCGGATTAAGCATATAAGCCTCTTTTATAATTTTATTCAACAAACCTGTTGAAATACGTTTTGTGCATTCCGCGTAAACATTTTCAGCCTCGACAAAAATTTGGTTTAATCTTTGTTTTGTCACTGCCGAAATGTAAATTTTTGGTGCATATTCCAAAAACGGAATATCATTCGCAAGTTTTTTGTTGTATTGATTAATTGTATTTGATTGCTTATCCTCAATCAAATCCCATTTATTAATTGCAATAATAATCCCTTTTCCCGCTTCCGTAATAATTGAGGCGATTTTTTTATCCTGATCGGAAATACCTTCTTTAGCATCAATTACAAGAAGTGCCACATCGCAATCTCTGATAGAGCGGATTGCACGGTCAACGGCAAATTTTTCCACACCCCAGTCAACTTTTGCTTTTTTTCTGAT
>CAYLIN010000173.1:0-2087 GCA_964383725.1 uncultured Azospirillaceae bacterium
GTTCCGCCGGGGTTGTGAGCTACTTCTTCTCGGAATGATTTGAGTTGTTCGCCCATATAGAAGATGTTATCACCGAGAATCAGGCAAACATCATCATTACCGATAAAATCGGCTCCCAAAATAAAGGCTTCGGCAATGCCTCGGGGTTTTTCTTGAACTTTGTACGATATTTGGAGGCCAAGCTTAGAACCATCACCGAAAAAACGTTCAATGTGCGGTGTGTCTTGTGGGGTGGATATGATTAAAATATCTTTGATGCCAAACAACATGAGTGTTGACAGGGGATAATAAATCATAGGTTTATCGTACACCGGAAGCAATTGTTTGCAGGTGCTTTCTGTTAGCGGATAAAGTCTGGAGCCGCTGCCTCCGGCTAAGATGATGCCTTTCATGCAAATCTCCAAAAAAGTTCTGTATGCTTTTGTTATAAATGAAACTACTGTACAATTCAAGTCTATGATGAGATTGTTTGTCATCTGTGGACAATTTATAGTAGTAGATATTTGTTCTTTCTGTATTTAGAAAAACTTAATATTTAAAGAGGTAAAATGTCACCGTTATATGTTTGAACAGTGAAAAGGATTTTATTATGGAAGTTTCACATGCTATGGAAGCGGCCGGAATGGTTTGGGGGATTGATGCCAAACTTCTGGCGGTTATTATCGTTTCCGTTGCTTATTTGATTATTTTTACCGAGCGTGTCAATCGTGCGATTGTGGCGTTGCTTGGAGCCGCATTAATGCTGGTTTCCGGTTTGCTGACACAAAAGCAGGCATTGGCCGGTATTGATTTTAATACTTTGGCGTTGCTTATCGGAATGATGATTGTTGTTTCGATTTCTGAAAAGTCCGGTGTGTTTCAGTATGTGGCAATTTGGGGCGTTAAAAAAGTGAAAGCCAGTCCTCGGGGTTTGATGCTCGTATTGGCGATTGTTACGGCTGTTTTCTCCGGATTTTTAGATAATGTGACAACAGTTTTGTTGATTGTTCCGATTACGTTCCAGATTACAAAAAAACTGGATATTAACCCGTATCCGTATTTGTTGATTGAAATCTTTTCTTCAAATATCGGTGGAACGGCGACATTAATTGGTGATCCTCCAAACATTTTAATCGGGTCTGCTTTGGAACTCAGTTTTATGGACTTTGTTCGTGTGTTGACGCCGGTGGTTGCTTTTGCTATGGCTGTGTTGATCCTTGTCTTTGACTTGTTTTGGAAAAATAAGCTGTCTACAAACAAAAGAAAACAAGTTTTGGTGATGAGAATGGACGAGAAAAAAAGCATTACCGATAAAGGATTGATGTATAAATCTTTGTTTGTTTTAACATTGGTTATCATTGGTTTTGTTTTTGCTAAGGAATTTTTCTTAGATAACGGAACAGTGGCTTTAACAGGTGCTTCTTTGCTGCTTTTGTTGTATACATTTGATTTGCATGGGCATGAAAGAGAAGACAAGGTTAGCGAAATTTTTGCGATGGTCGATTGGACAACAATCTTTTTCTTCGTTGGTTTGTTCGTCATTGTTTATGGATTGGAAGTCACCGGTATTTTGTCTTGGTTGGGGCAACAGTTTATTGCTTTAACTGAGGGAAGTGTTGAAAAAATGGTTTATTATATTTTGTGGAGCTCGGCAGTCTTATCCAGCGCTATTGATAATATCCCGTTTGTTGCAACCATGATTCCGATGATTAAATCAATGGAAGAAGCCGTCGGCGGTCGTGAAGCGATGATGCCTGTTTGGTGGGCTTTATCTCTTGGTGCTTGCTTTGGTGGTAACGGGACGTTGGTTGGTGCTTCTGCTAACGTGGTTGTTGCCGGCATGGCAGCAAAGAACGGCTACCATATCCACTTTATGAAGTTCTTATTGTGGTCTGTACCGGTTATGCTGGTCAGTGTTGTGATTGCCAACGCATTTCTTTATCTTGAATTTTTGAGATAAGGAAGATAAAAAAAGAATATCCCTCGGTTTAACCGAGGGATATTCTTATATGGAATGACAGCTTTAAGAAAAAGCGTCATGTTCGGCGAATGTCGGAGATCTCTAACTTTGGAATAAATTCAAGACACTGCGGGCACTCTGCGATGAC
>CAYLIN010000174.1:0-2066 GCA_964383725.1 uncultured Azospirillaceae bacterium
TGGCACTTGGAATATTTACACCAGCTATACGAGCCAAATTAACTCTCCATTTTATAGATTATGATTACATTTAAAAAGTTGATCACCACTTTTCAAAATTAAGCCGGATTATAGGCTAAATTTCACGAGTGTCAACCTCAGATTTCATAAAAATTCCGAAAAAACGCATTTTTTTCAAAAAATTAACGTTTTTCTTACTTATTCTCCCAAATCTCCGAAAAAGACTCGGACAAATTCACATAAAAATTTAGGCTACAGCCAATAAATCATCAATTTTCTTAGATACAGCAGCAATTGAACCTGTTCCATCAACACAACGCAACAGCCCTTTTTTCTCAAAATACGGGATTGTCGGATATGTCAATGCCCGATAATTGACCAAGCGATTCTGTACCGTTGCACGATTATCATCGATTCGCCGGTAAAATTCCGTCCCGCCGCAATTATCGCAAACACCATACATTTTAGGCTTTTGGAACTTGTCATGATACCCTTGTCCGCAAGACATACAAGCATAACGCCCTAAAATACGCTCCATGATAATCTCATCAGGAACTTGTATCTCAACAACAGCATCAAGCGTAATACCTTTCTTGGCGAGCATCTCTTCTAAAACTTCTGCTTGCGGCAAAGTACGAGGAAAACCATCCAAAATAAACCCATTTTTACAATCGTCTTCATCGATTCGCTGAGATAACATTTTTATAATCATCTCATCAGGAACCAAATTCCCCCCATCAATCAAAGCCTTGATCTCCAGCCCCAGCGGAGAACCTTTGGCAGCTTCGGCACGCAACATCTCACCGGTTGACAGATGAGGAATAGCAACACGTTCTTTCAACAAACGAGCTTGAGTTCCCTTTCCACAACCGGGAGCGCCTGTAAAAACAATATGAAGACCCAATCCGTTTTGATTCATCTTAACGTTTCTTCCGATTCGCTAAAGAAGCTTTTTTAATCAAAGATTCATACTGATAAGCAATCAAATGGGATTGTAATTGACCAACAAAGTCCATCGTCACTTGAACCACGATTAACAATGTCGTCCCACCCAAAACAAACGGAACAGACAATTTACTGATTAAAATTTCAGGTAAAATGCACAAACCGACTAAGTAAACAGCGCCTAAAACAGTCAAGCGAGTAATAACATAATCCAAATACTCTGCTGTATTTTTACCCGGACGAATACCGGCAATAAAACCACCATGCTTTTTCAGATTCTCAGCTGTTTCTTCAGGATTGAAAACGATTGCTGTATAAAAGAACGCAAAGAACGCAATCAAGAAAGCATACAAGCCCAAATACAACGGTTGTCCATGGCTCAACATCTGGCTCAAGTTTTGAACCCAAGTCGGTCCACTCTCAGCACTGAAGTTAGCAATTGTAATAGGCAACAACAACAAAGAGCTGGCAAAAATCGGAGGAATAACACCTGTCGGGTTAATCTTCAAAGGTAAATGAGAACTCTCACTGGCACCCATTCTCCCCATAACCTGACGCTTTGGATATTGAATAGTGATTTTACGTTGAGCACGTTCAACCAAAACAATCAAATAAATCAAAGCAAAAACCATTCCCATCAACATCAAGATAACAGGAGCAGACATAGAACCGACACGCCCCAACTCAAAAGTTTGAGCCAATGCGGCCGGAATATTGGCAATAATACCGACAGTAATGATTAAGGATGAACCGTTACCGACACCACGTTTGGTGATTTGTTCGCCCAGCCAAACGATAAACATTGTACCGCCGACCAAAGAAACAATAGTTGTGAAACGGAAAATGAAGCCCGGCATTAAGACGGCCGACAATCCGGCGCTTCCGGTCATACCTTCCAAACCGACAGCGATTCCATAACCTTGAACAATCGTAATCAAAACAGTCAAATAACGAGTATACTGTGTAACCTTGCGATGTCCGGCTTCACCTTCTTTTTTCAAAGCTTGCAAAGACGGAATAACTGACTGTCCCAATTGGATAATAATGGAAGCCGAGATATACGGCATAATATTCAAAGCAAAGATGGTCATACGTTCCAAAGCACCACCGGCAAACATATT
>CAYLIN010000175.1:0-2066 GCA_964383725.1 uncultured Azospirillaceae bacterium
TGTTCATGTTTTTTTCATTAAGGAACATGTCGACCATGTTTTCTCCGACAAAACGAACTAACAATGAAATAATGATACTAAAACCAAAAGAAATGAATGCGCACTGAAAAACAGCCCGGCGGATGCGGGAGAATTTGCAAGCACCGTAATTTTGTGCTGTATAGGTTGCAATGGATAATCCTAATGCCAACAGGGGTTGAGTTGATAATTGTTCTATGCGCAAAGCGGCTGTAAAGGCGGCGATTGTTTCTGCACCGAATGAGTTGCAAACACTTTGGATTATCATGATACCGAAGGCGATGATAGAGAATTGAAGAGACATTGGAACTGCTACACGCAAATGCTGTAACATAAATTCACTGTTGAATTTCCAGTCATTTTTTTGCAGGCGTAAGATTGGATACTTTTTACCAATGTAGATGGTGCAGAAAAAGACAGATAGGGTAATAGCAATAATTGTTCCCAGTGCAGAGCCGATGATTCCCATTTTTCCATAATAAATGAAACAGAAATTCAAAAGAATATTTAAAAAGGTTGAAAACAACAGGAAATATAAAGGGGTTTTACTATCGCCCAGAGCTCGGATAAAACCTGACAGTAGGTTGTAACCGACCAACATTACCAGACCACAGCTTAAGTAATATATGAATGTGTAGGCTTGTTCGAAGATATCGTCAGGAACATTCATGAGGTGTAAAATGGAGCGTAGCCCCAAAAGCATTCCTGCTGTGAATATGAGGCTGAGAACTGTGCTGGCCATGATGCTATGGGTGACAGAACGACGGACACCATCCTCATCGTGAGCGCCGAATTGTTGTGCGGTTACAATAGTTAAGCCGCTGGTGAAACCGAGTGTGATAAGGAGTAAAACAAAATAAATCGGGGCAGAGGAGCCGACAGCCGCTAAAGCTTGAGTATTAATCAAGCGGCCGACAATCATAATATCGGAGATATGATAAATATTTTGCAGCAGGTTGCCCAGCAACAAGGGAATTGAAAATTTTAAAATCAGTCGGAGCGGATTGCCGACAGTCATATCTTGAATCATGTTTTTTTCCTTATTTGAAACCGTGTAAATGTACCCTTCTTGATTGTGTTTGTAAAGATGGAAAATTTATTATAATTGTTTATTGATGCCTCTATTTTATCATCCTCTTTAAAAAATCAGATGGAAGCATATATCTGTGTTGATTTTAATTTTTTTAGGAGTTTGATGATGGCTAATGTGAAGGTTGTTAGTGAAAATCCGGCCAGTATCTGGCATTTAATCGGTGGGATTATTATGGCATTGTTGGGAATTTATATTTGGTTTAATCCTGCTGTGTCTTTGATGGCTTTGGCTCTATATCTCGGTATTGTATTTATTGTGGTGGGAGCGGCTTATTTTATGGCATCTTTTTCTTTTCGTTCCGGTTGGTATTTGGTCGTCGGGATTTTGGATATTTTAGTCGGTGTCGTTTTTGTGGCAAATCTTGGGGTTAGTGCTGTTTCATTGCCTATTATCTTTGCTTTGTGGTGTATGGCTGTTGGTGTGGTTCAGATTGTGACCGCTTTTCAGTTCAAAAATACCGGTTTGCCGTGGTATTGGTCTTTGATTGCCGGTATCTTGGGTGTTTTGTTTGCGTTTTGGATTTTGGCTTATCCGGCACTTGGTGTTTATACTCTTACTGCATTGATGGGAGCTTATATCTTGCTTTATGGCATGGTGGAAATTATTGAGTATTTTTCTCATCGTAGACGTTTGGCGGTTAATTCTTAATTATTTTAGCGAAAGCACCTGAAAAGGTGCTTTTTTTGTAGAGTAAATGGCGGTGGGGCTTGCAAGTTATTTTGTAATAAGATAAAAAAGAATTAAAGTTTAACAGGTAGGTTCCGCATGTCTGAAAAATCGTATCAATTGTATAATGGGGATTGTTTTGAAGTGTTGCAAAAGTTTCCGGATGAGACTTTTGATATGATTTTTGCCGATCCGCCATATCTGTTGTCTAATGGCGGAACGAGTTGTCAGAACGGAAAGCTGGTTTCAATTAATAAAGGAAAATGGGATAAAAGTCACGGCGGGATAG
>CAYLIN010000176.1:0-2051 GCA_964383725.1 uncultured Azospirillaceae bacterium
TGCTCAAAGTCAAAAATGTTTTTCATGGCCAAAAAATCCAATTCAGTTTTTTTGACAACAAACTTCTGATTGCGGTTAATACTTCGCAAAATATGTTTGAAAGCACTTCTATTTTTAGAAAAACATCTGACCGACGATTGGTTGATGAAACGTTTGAACAAATCGTTTCGATTATGGGCGTGGTTGATATCCTCAAGCTCAACAAAAATTTGGGATTATAGGTCTATTTGATAAGCTGAATTTTTATTTATATTCTTTAGCTTTGATACGTTTTTTTAGGCTGGAGAGTTTGTCGCTAACCACAGAGGTATCGCGGCCGGTTTTGGCTAAGCGGTCATACATACGTTCAATCTCTTTTTCAAGATAAGCTTGTTCAACTTCATCAGCCATTCTTTGACGTTCCTCTGCCGTACCGTGCAAGCTTGTATTTTCCATTTCGGCAATAATATCTTCAACAAAAATTGTGTTATTAACCTTTTTCTTGATAAAATAAGGCAACTCATAAATCAACTGTCTGGTAGCCGCATAGGCCTCGGCAATGGTGTTGCCTTTTTTATAACGCAGTTTTAACAAGCGGAAGACAATGCTCAGTTCATTACTGTCATCAACGATGATAAACGGTACAGGATCAGCAAAACCTTTAGCAGCTAGGCTTTTAAGGTATTCGACCAAGTGGTGAAAATAACCATCAATATTATACAGAATAAACGGTTTTATTTTCAAAAAGCCATCCTGCATTGCCACGCAATCATAAGCTAACTCATCCAAAGTTCCAACACCGCCGGGAGCAAAGACCACAAAGTCGGCATTCAAAAGTTTTAGTTTACGTTCTTCCAACGTTTGAGCAACGATAACATCTTCAATCTGGCTCAAGATTTCATCAGTTTCATACAGGCTGTAGTACTCCTTGGTGGTAATCCCTTGAATCGGTGTGCCGTCACACTTCTTTTTGTTCCACCCATCCAACACGCCGCGAGCAACCGCTCCCATGATACCGGAACTGGACAAACCAAAATCAAGTTTAAAATCCATTTTGGCAATTTGTTTACCGAGATTATAAGCCTCATCAACATAAATTTCATCATGCCCTGAGCGAGAACCGCCGGCTACAAAAACACGCAAGCCGTCTTGTTTGTTTTCTTCCATAAAGGAATCAACAACTTGTTCAATTGTTTCTGTTTCGCATTTATCCATAAGTTAAATCTCCGGAATATCGCCCAAGGCTTGGTTTTTATAAAACTCATCAGCAAATTCCTGCAACCGTCCGTCGGCAATCGCCGCACGCAAACCGGCCATCAGACGCTGATAATATCTGATATTATGCCACGTCAGCAGCATCACGGCAAGCACTTCATTACATTTTTGCAAGTGATGAATGTACGCTCTGGAATAATTACGACACAGCGGACAATCGCATTCGGCTTCCAGCGGACGAGGATCTTCACGGTGACGCGCATTGCGGATATTAATGGTTCCTCGCGCTGTGAAAGCTTGTGACGTGCGACCAGAACGGGTCGGCATCACACAGTCAAACATATCTACCCCGCGTAAAACAGCCCCAACAATATCGTCAGGACGACCAACCCCCATCAAATAACGAGGCTTGTCTTCCGGCAGCATTCCCGGTGCATAGTCTAAAACTTTGAACATGGTTTCCTGCCCCTCTCCGACAGCTAAACCGCCAATAGCATATCCGTCAAAACCGATTTCCTTCAATTTTTCGGCAGAATAGCGGCGTAAATCTTCATAGTCTCCGCCTTGTTGGATACCGAAAATGCCATATCCGTCACGATCAACAAAGGCATCCTTACTGCGTTTAGCCCAACGCATAGACATCTCAACCGATTTTTTAACCTTGTCATGCGGAGCCGGCAATTTAACACATTCATCCATGCACATGGTGATGTTAGAATCCAATTTGTGCTGGATTTTGATTGATTCTTCCGGTGACAGGAAAAACTTTTTACCATCAACGTGAGAACTGAAAGCAACGCCGTCTTCCGTCAATTTGCGCAGACCGGACAGGCTCATAACTTGAAAACCTCCGGAAT
>CAYLIN010000177.1:0-2001 GCA_964383725.1 uncultured Azospirillaceae bacterium
CTACAAAAGAAATCGTGCATACAGCCAAAAGAACCGGGGCAAATGTCAGAGGTCCAATCCCTCTGCCCACACAAATCGAGAAATTTACGGTAAACTGCTCTCCGCACGTTGATAAAAAATCTCGTGAACAGTTCGAACTCCGTACTCACAAGAGACTTCTCGATATCGTAGATCCGACACCGCAGACTGTTGATGCTTTGATGAAGCTGGATTTGGCTGCCGGTGTTAATGTTGAAATTAAACTGTAATTAATCTAACCAATGTTGGCATTTGAAAGACAGTGTCAACCAATTGAAAAGGAAAAATAATAATGCGTACGGGTCTAATCGCAAAAAAGCTTGGAATGTCGCGCGTGTTTGAAGCAGACGGAACACACGTTCCTGTTACTGTTTTAGCCGTAGACGGTTTGGAAGTTGTTGATGTCAGAACCATGGAACGTGATGGCTACACAGCCGTTCAGTTGGGTACTGGCAGCATCAAAGCTAAAAATGTTACCAAACCGATGAAGGGACATTTTGCCAAAGCTAAGGTTGAGCCGAAACAGAAATTGGCTGAATTCAGAGTTTCTGAAGATTGCTTATTGTCTGTTGGTGATGAATTATCTGTAGAACATTTTGTTCCGGGTCAATATGTTGACGTTTGCGGAACATCTATCGGTAAAGGTTTTGCTGGTGTTATGAAGCGCCACAACTTTGCTGGTTTGGAAGCAACCCACGGTGTTTCTATTTCTCACCGTTCTCATGGTTCTACAGGACAAAGACAAGATCCCGGTAAAGTATTCAAAGGCAAAAAAATGGCTGGACATATGGGTAATGAACGCGTAACCGTTCAAAACCTCAAAGTCGTAGCTGTTGATGCTGATAAAGGTTTGTTGATGGTTAAAGGTGGCGTTCCCGGTTCTGAAAATGGCTGGGTTTATGTTACTGACGCTGTCAAGAAACTCTCTTCAGTTCAATTGCCGATGCCTGCCGGTTTGAAAAAAGTTGATGAACCTGTTGCAGTTAAAGCTGAGGCTGAAGCTCCAGCTGATAATGCATAGTATAAAGGATTGAAATTATGAAACAGGACATCTTGAATTTAGATAATAAAAATGTTGGTTCTATCGAACTTGACGAATCGATTTTCGGTTTAGAAGTTCGTCCTGACATTTTACACCGTGTTGTTACCTGGCAATTGGCCAGATTGCAGTCCGGCAACCACAAAACCAAAGGCCGTTCTGAAGTTTCCTTGACGCCGGCTAAGCCGTTCAAGCAAAAAGGCGGCGGACGTGCTCGTCAAGGTTCTCGCAAGGGTACTCAATTCCGTAAGGGTGGTATCGTTTTTGGTCCGGTTGTTCGTGATCATTCTCATGAGCTGACCAAGAAATTCAGAAAACTCGGTTTGAAAACTGCTCTTTCCGCTAAGGCTAAAGAGGGTAATCTCGTTATCATTGACGAAGCAAAACTGTCTGCTCCGAAAACCAAAGATTTGCAAGCTAAATTGGCTCTCTGCGGTTTGAACAACAGCTTGTTTATCGATGGTAAAGAAGTTGATGAAAACTTTGCATTGGCTTCCCGCAATATTATCGGCGTTGATGTTTTGCCGACAATGGGTGCCAACGTATATGACATCTTGAGAAAAGACAAACTGGTATTGACTAAAGATGCGGTTGTTTGCTTGGGAGAAAGATTGAAATGAGTAACTCTAAAAAATCAAACAATGTAACCGCTAAGATGTATGATACTCTCGTACGTCCGGTTATTACTGAAAAATCTATGATTTCTTCAGAAGCCGGCAAAGTTACCTTCTTGGTTCCTTTGTCTGCAACCAAAGATGATGTTAAAGCTGCGGTTGAAAACATCTTTAACGTTACAGTCAACAAAGTTAATACAATTCGTCAATTCGGCAAAGAAAAACGTTTCAGAGGTTTTGTCGGTCAGCGTTCTGACTACAAAAAGGCTGTTGTTACTCTGGCCGAAGGTCAAAATATTGATGTTACTACAGGAATATAAGACATGGCAT
>CAYLIN010000178.1:0-1989 GCA_964383725.1 uncultured Azospirillaceae bacterium
CACACCCTTGGTAAGGGTGGGGTCGTAAGTCCGATTCTTACTAGCGGCACCATTTGTTAATTTCAGTCGTTTTTAGTAGTTCATCAAACGGTTTAGCTATTGAAAAACAAAGATTTTTTCCATCGGTTTTGCAGTCCGATAATATTAATCTCAAAATATCTCGTTTTTGCGAAATAATCGGACTTTTTAGAAAAATACCAACATTTGCAGCAATTTCAGCAATATTTGCAATCATTTCATCTGTTTCGTTATCAATATCAAGATAACGTTCCATATCTTTTTGAAGTTTTTCTTTTTCTAAATCAATTTCAGATTTTAGTTCATTATACATCTTTTCATCACATTTGCCTTGAATATATCCACGAAATAAGGTTTTTGCCTGTTCATCAAGTCCGGATAATTTGATTGTAATATCTCTTTTTAAGGCAGCCGTATTTGTATTTTCTTTTTTAAGCTGCCGTTTTACTTCTGATTTGATGTTTTTTAACATAGTGTCGCTGAGGTGCATAGGTAAAGATAACTCATTTTGTAGTTGCTCAAGGATTTTTGCTTCATTGATTGGTTTTTGAGAGCATTTTGAGCGTAATTTATTGCATTTTAGATAATTATAAGAGTGTTTTTCGTCTTTTACCCTAGTTTCGCAAGTCATCAAACTACCGCAACAACCGCATCTGACTAAACCTGTTAAGACATATTGCTTATCACCATAATATAATTTACTCGGTGCGCGTTTTCTGCCTTCCATGACATTTTGCACAATATGAAACAACTCTTCATCTATAAATCTTGGATAGTGATGTTTATAAACTTTACCTTTTTGAGTGAAATAACCAATATAAAAGGTATTTTTAAGAATATTTTGAACCTGCGCACGACTGATTGTCTTATTAACCGTACACATTTTTGAATACAAACCCAAAGTTCTGGCAAGATTGGTAATATCTTGTAAAGTCCGTCCACCTTTAGCATATTCTTCAAAAAGTCTTTTAACCTTTGGTGCTCTCTCTTCATCTATGATAATATCAGCAGGTGTTTTATCTGTTTTCGATATATTTAAATAACCAACCGGAGCGCAAGACATCCATTGTCCTTGTTCTCTCTTATATTCTTGACTTCTGAGCACATTATCTCGTAATGAACCGACGTATGTTTTGGCTGCAAAAACACCAATATCCCAACGCATAATATCAGAAGAATTACTGTCTTTTGTAATAATTAAATTTTCTTTATAAAAATGTATTTCAATTCGTCCTTGTTTTCTTAAAGCGTCAAGCTCTACACATTCTTTATAATCTCTTTGTAGTCTGTCAACGCAATTGACAACAATGGCGGTTTTATGCTTTTGAGCTTTTACAAAATCAAGCATTTCATAAAATTTTGTGCGACCGCCGTTTGTTGAGCTTTCAACAATATCAAACGTGTCTAATATTTTAAGGCTTTTTGTTATACAATAATTTTTAACTGTTTTAATCTGTGCGGAAATAGACGCGCCTTTTTTCTGTTCTTCTGACGAAACACGTGCAAAAATAACAGCTTGTTTACATGTTTCATTGGCGATTGCTTGATATTTATTCTTTTCACTCATTTTAATTACTCCGTTGTTTTAAGATAATATTATTATACTGCGTCTTTTCGGGAAAGTACGCGATTATTTTTAGTTCCTGACGATTTTTTTTGCTAATATTTTACTGATTTTTCAAAATGTTAACTTCTTTTCTCTAAGGATCGGAAGTTGTTTGAGTTTCTTTTTCAATCTTTTTGGCTTCATGCAGAGCTTTGGCACTCAATTTAAAAAATGTGATAAGTTTATTGACATCATCATCCGTAACATCGGGATAATAAAGCGATAACTCATCTTTTATTTTGCTAAATGTATCAGTCATAATAATTATATGTCGGGATTGAATAAATATGTAAAACAGGAAATGAAAAAAATTTAACTTCCCTTCCAACAAGAAAAGAAGTTAAAAAATCGCTCTTTATATAGGC
>CAYLIN010000179.1:0-1986 GCA_964383725.1 uncultured Azospirillaceae bacterium
GGATTATATCTGTCTTAGTTTTATATAAAGTTAATCAACGGAGCAAAAAATGATAATTGCTGTCCCCCTAGAACAGGCAATCGAAGAAACACGTGTGGCCGCCACACCGGAAACGGTCAAAAAATATACAGCTTGGAATTTTGATGTCCGTATTGAAAAAGAAGCCGGAAAACGTTCCGGTTTTACAGATAAGGAATACGAACTCGCCGGTGCTAAAATAATTGACACGCAGCAAGAATTATACAAACATACCGATATAATCCTCAAAATCAACGCCCCTCTGCCGGAGGAAATCCAATATCTGACATCTGGACAAACCATTATTGCCAATTTTCAAGCTTTAACACATCCGGCTCACATCAAAGAACTGGCAGATAAAGGACTTATTTGCATGGCGCTTGATATGTTGCCTCGTATTTCACGAGCTCAAAATATGGATGTTTTATCATCACAAAGCAATTTGTCAGGTTATGCAGCGGTTATTGAAGCTGCATCTCGCCTCAACAAAGCCATTCCTCTAATGATGACTGCTGCCGGAACAGTTCCTCCGGCTAAAGTTTTGATATTAGGTGCCGGTGTCGCCGGATTACAAGCAATAGCCACAGCCAAACGTCTGGGAGCTCAAGTTTATGCTTTTGATGTACGCCCGCAAGTTAAAGAGCAGGTTGAATCTCTCGGCGCCAAATTTATTGAAGTTAGCCAGGAAAACTTTGAAACATCTGATGGTTATGCGATGGAAACATCTTTAGCCTATCAAAAACAGCAACACGCTGCTATTGCCGCCCACTTGGCAACTACAGATATTGTCATTACCACCGCTCTCATTCCCGGAAAACAAGCGCCAATTCTTATTACCGAAGACATGTTGAAACGAATGCCGGATGGCGCGGTTATCATTGATATGGCGGCAGCTTCCGGCGGCAATGTAGAAGGAAGCATCAATGGTCAATCCATCAAAATCAACGATATCGAAATCATCGGCAATTCAAATCCGGCAAGGCTCATTCCTGCCACTGCAAGCAAACTCTTTGCTAACAACATCTACAACTTTTTGGCCTCACAATACCAAACAGACAGCAAACGAATTGTTTTTAACTTTGAAGATGAACTTATCGGTAAAGTCTGTGTTGCCAAAGGCGGAAAACTATTAATGTAGGAGGAAAAATATGGATATTTGGATTCTGCTGACAATTTTCATGCTGTCATGCTTTGTCGGCTATTTTGTTGTCTGGGGTGTCACACCGGCATTACACTCCCCACTGATGAGTGTATCCAATGCCATTTCCGGTATTGTCATTATCGGGGCATTGATCAGCGCCGGTGGTGATTCCATGACCACCGCCAAACTCCTGAGTTTGGGAGCTGTTTTTCTGGCATCATTAAATATCTTTGGCGGTTTTGCTGTTTCACACCGTATGCTGAATATGTTTAAGAAAAAGGAGAAAAAATAATGCAACCATGGATTCTTTCTTTTTCATATCTGTTAGCGGCAACATTATTTATTCTTGCCATTCGTGGCTTGGCATCACCTCAAACCGCCCGTGAAGGAAATCTGTTGGGATGTATCGGTATGTTGGTTGCTGTTATCGCCACGCTTTACTCCCCTCAAGTAAGCGATGTAGGCTTAACAGTCGGTATCATCATTATCGGTGGTATGCTCGGAACATTTATCGCCGTTAATGTCAAAATGACATCTTTACCGCAAATGGTTGCCGCTCTCAACGGTTTCGGCGGTTTGGCAGCTGTTCTCATTGCCATTAGTGAAATTGTCAACGGCAAAACCACCTATCTGGAATCATCTCTCGGATTGATTATCGGAGCTGTTGCTTTTGCCGGTTCTATGATTGCTTTTGCCAAATTACAAGGCTTAATTTCAGCCAAAGCCATAACCTTTCCACTCCAACAGATTATCAATTTACTATTAGCGATGAGCATTGTTGTGTTATGTATTTTGTTTGTCGCCAGTGGTAATCATCTTTGGTTCTA
>CAYLIN010000180.1:0-1933 GCA_964383725.1 uncultured Azospirillaceae bacterium
AAAATTCATTCAAAATGTGTTGGATTGTTGATTTTCCGTTCTATGAAGAAAATGAAGAAACCGGTGCGGTTGAATTTTCGCATAATCCGTTTTCTATGCCGCAAGGGGGAATGGATGCATTGTTGAATAAAAATCCTCTGGATATTTTGGCTTATCAGTATGATTTTGTTTGCAATGGTGTTGAATTATTGTCCGGTGCCGTTCGTAATCACAAGCCGGAAATCATGTATAAAGCATTTGAAATTGCCGGTTATGATCATAGTGTTGTGGATAATAAATTCGGTGGTATGATTAGCGCCTTTAAGTTTGGTGCACCTCCGCACGCCGGTTCTGCTTATGGTATGGACAGATTGGTTATGTTGCTTTTGGATGAGCCGATTATTCGCGATGTGATTTTGTTCCCATTGAACGGTAAGGCACAAGATTTGATGATGCAAGCACCGAACTTCGTAACCGAGCAGCAGTTGAAAGAATTGCATATTAACGTTGTTGAGGAAAAGAAATAGAAGGATAAAGGCCGCTTTGAAAAGAGCGGCTTTTATGATTGAGCGCTAATGAAAAAGAAATTGTTTTTGAATAATACACAAGTGAATGCTGAACTCGGGCGGTGTTTGGGATGTGCGGCAAAGCCTTGTCATAAGGCTTGTCCGGCTGGATGTAATCCAAATGAATTTATTAAATTGGCGTTGGCCGGAAGATGGGAAGAAGCCGCTTTTTCTATTTTGCGGGCGAATCCTTTGGGACAGGTTTGCGGTTTGGTTTGTCCTGATAAGTTTTGTATGAAATCTTGTGCTCGGGCGGCAATAGATTTTTCAATTAATATTCCGAAAGTTCAGGCGACGATTTTGCAGAAGGTACGGGAAAGTTCAACATTTCGTCTTTATCATTCTGAGAAACTGAACGGCAAGCGTGTCGCTGTTGTCGGAGCCGGTCCGGCTGGTATTGCGGCAGCAGCGGTTTTGGCAGGTAGAGGATACAGCGTAACATTGTTTGAGGCTGATAGAAGAATCGGCGGTGCAATGAATATGATTCCCGAAGAACGTTTGCCGCACGAAATTGTTGAGGCTGATTGGAATTTTATTAAAAATATCGGTGATATTGATTTGAAGTTGAAGACCCCTGTTGAAAATCCACTTTCTTTGTTGGAAAACGGTTATGATGGTGTGATTGCTGCTTTAGGTGAGCCGAATTGTGTAGGTATGGGTATTGAGGGTGAAGAATTTTGCCTTAATTATATGGATTATCTGAAAATGCCGGAAAGATATTCAGGAGAAGGAAATGTAGCGATTATCGGCGGAGGCGCTGTGGCTGCTGATTGTGCTTTTACAGCTAGAAAAAATGGGGCCAAGCATGTGGAAATGTTTGTGCGTCGTCGTTTTTCGGATATGAGAATCAGTAGTAGCGAAAGAGATATGCTGCTCAACAATGAGATTGATATGACGACGATGACCCGCGTTTGTGCAGTTTCTAAAAATGAGACCGGTTTGATAGTAGAAACGGTTAAGACTCGTTTTAATGATAGCGGTCGGTTAGAGGATATTCCTGAGACGAAGATTAAACGTTCTGATTTCAAATATGTCGTAATGGCGATTGGTAGCCGTGCTAATGAACAAATACAGCATGAAAAGATTATTTATGCAGGTGATTGTTGTCATGGCAGCTCGACGGTAGTTGAGGCAATAGTCTCAGGAAAAAGCGCCGGAGATAAGTTGGATGCCTTATTGAATGGTAAAAATGTGGTTGAAAATAATCAGCAAAATAATATTTGTTTGAAAGTTGGATAATTTTTATATTTTTGTATTGACAAGACTGTTTGTGTTGTTTATAAGGTTCTCAGTTGTGCCAACATAGCTCAGTTGGTAGAGCTACTGATTTGTAATCAGTGGGTCGGGAGTTCGAGTCTCTCTGTTGGCACCATTTCAAAATACGCTCC
>CAYLIN010000181.1:0-1902 GCA_964383725.1 uncultured Azospirillaceae bacterium
ACGCGGACGTTATTTCTTTCTCCCCAGACGGAGAGTTGTTCAACTGCCGCGGCGCGAAAAGTATCTCCGGCAATGAAGCTGATTTTTTTGTCGGCAAAATGTTTGGATAATTTGCCGATGGTTGTGGTTTTGCCGGCACCGTTAACGCCGACCATTAAGATAATTTCAGGATGATGGGAATCCATCGTTAATTGTTTTGCACAAGGCGTTAAAATGTCCTCAATATCTTTGGCCAGAGCAGTGCGGATGTCGTCATTGTCAATATCTTTTTCAAAGCGACGTTTGGCCAGTTGAGATGATAGCTTTGAGGCGGCGGCAATTCCCATATCAGCACAGATGAGGAGTTCTTCCAATTCTTCTATGGTGTCATTATCCAATTTACGTTTGGTGAAGATATCGCTGATGCCGCTGTTTAGACGGTCAGAAGATTTTTTCAAACCCAGGCCTAATTTTTTTAGCCAATTACTCATCAATATTTTCTCCTTCCTGACGCAGTAAGCGAGCACGTTCACGACGTTCCTCTACGGGAACTTGCGGCATGAGAGCTGCCGGTGTGCCGCTGCGTTCAGAGTATGGAAAAACGTGCAGTTTGTTGATGCCGGCTTCATGTACCAATTTTATCGTGTTTTGAAATTGTTCTTTTGTTTCTGTCGGAAAACCGCAAATAAAATCAGCGCCAAAGGTTGCTTCAGGTCTGACTTCTCTAATCTTTTGGCAAAGAGTAATGACATCTTCACGAGTGTGACGGCGTTTCATTCTTTTCAGAACCATATTGTCACCGGCTTGAATGGATAAGTGAAAATGCGGGTAGATGTTTTTGTATTGTCCGACAAGAGCGATAAATTTACCATCAATAGCTGCCGGATCTAATGAGCCGAATTGCAAAGATGGAAGTTGGGGAATTTCTTCCATAATCGTTTGTATCAGAATACTGAAAGACGGTCGATAAGCATTGTCGTCAATTTTATAGGAACAAATATCTACACCGGTCAGACAGATTTCTTGAAAACCTTGTTTTAATAATTCACGAATCTGTTTGAGAATGTCTTTGAGGGAAACAGAGCGATTATTGCCACGGGCATAAGGGATGATGCAATAGGTGCAACGGTGATCACATCCTTGTTGGATTTGAACAAAAGCTTTGTGGCGTCCTTCGAATCCGGTTATCAGGTAATTATCATAACTATCATAAGAAAAGATATCACCGACAATTGTTTTTTCGGTAATATCATTTTGAATATATTTTTCGATTTCTGTTTTTTCTTTATTGCCTAAAATGAGGTCGACTTCTTCCATATCGGCAAATTTTTGCGGAGCGATTTGTGCGGCACAACCGGTGACAATGATTTTGGCATTCGGATTTTCGCGGCGCAGTTTGCGAATCGTTTGACGGCATTGGCGTTCTGCTTCACCGGTAACGGCACAGGTATTGATGATGATTAAATCATCACGATTTTTGAATTTTTCTTTTAGTATTTCTGATTCATAGGTATTGATGCGACAGCCTAAAGTGATAACTTGTGCCATTGTTTATTCCGTAAAAAATTCCTCTTCCCAGCCAATATACGCTCATGGAAGAGGAATTGCAAACATCTTGACGAGTTTTTAAGCTTTTTTTCGCGGTTATCTGATAAGTTGTAACGCTTTTTCCGAATAGTCTTTGATGGTTTCGGCGCTTTTTTTCAGTTTTTCTTTTTCTTCGTCGTTTAATTTAGGGTAAATGACATTGTGAATCCCCCGTTTGCCAACGACTGTTGGAAGTGATAAACAGACATTTTTTATCCCTTCAACGTCGTCATGGTGGGAGGATACGGTTAATATGGCATATTCGTTGGTAGTGATGGCTTGGCAAATTCGACATAATGCACCGGCGATGCCGTAAAATGTTGAACCTTTTCCTTC
>CAYLIN010000182.1:0-1872 GCA_964383725.1 uncultured Azospirillaceae bacterium
GTAATAATCTGCCGTTCATTATAACCGGTCAAATCAATAGAGTAAATCTTGACCGGAGCCGTACCGTTACGGCTGCCTTTATCCTGACGGAAATACATCAACACACGCCCGTTTGGCGACCATGTCGGTCCTTCCACCAAATAGCCGTTCGCCAACAAACGCTCTCCGCTACCGTCAGGATACATCACACCGATATAAAACTGACCACCGGCCATTTTTGTAAAGGCAATATAATCTCCGCGCGGAGACCAAACCGGTGTCGCATAACGACCGGAACCAAAGCTGATTCGCTCAACATCACTACCATCAGCATTCATCACATAAAGCTGTTGATTTCCCCCCCTGTCAGAGTTAAAAACAATCTTGCTGCCATCTGGTGAATAGCTGGGAGATGTATCAATAGCCCCACCAAATGTCAGTTGTTTGCTGGCTTTGGTGACCAAATCCATTTCATAGATATTGGTTTTACCATTGCTTGCATAACTCAATAGAACTTTAGAACTATCCGGAGAGAAACGCGGTGCAAAAGTCATTCCCGGAAAATCACCTAACAAGGTTTGCTTTCCTGTTTCAATATCCAAGACATAAACTTTCGGCATCTGTCCGCTATAAGACATATAAGTAATTTTTTGCAAGTTTGGTGAAAATCTCGGTGTCAAAGCCATTGCCGCACCAGAGGTCAAAAACTTATGATTCTCCCCATCTTGATCCATAATCGCCAAACGTTTAACACGACGAGTTGCCGGTCCTGTTTCAGAAACATAAACAATACGTGTATCAAAATAACCTTTTTCACCGGTCAAGCGTTCATAAATTGCATCAGCAATCACGTGAGCCACCCGACGCCAATTATCCTTAGTTGTTGTAAATGACTGCCCTTTCATCTGCATTTCGGCAAAAACATCCCACAGACGAAATTCCACACGTAAATTTTTAGCATCAACCTCTGTCACAGAACTTTGAACCAAAGCTTGAGCCTTAATTGCCTGCCAATCAACAAACTTCGGTTCTTCTGACATGGATTCAAATTCCTGAATATAACTTCTCTCATTAATGACCTTAAATAAACCGGAACGCTCCAAATCAGCAATCACAACATCTCTGATTTTATTGCCGTACTGCCCCACAAAAAAACCGCTATGTATCATTTCCGGAAAAGCAATCGGCATCGGTTCCCGCATTGCGCCGGTAACATCAATTTGTAATTCTGCCTTTGCCGGATGAACAGCCAACAGCGCCAAAACTAAAGTCACAATATATCTGAGCTTCATATCTACACCTATGAAAAAAATTATTAATTGCCCTCATCCTAAACAAAGAATGTTAAGATTCAATTAGCAACAAAAATAATCCGCATAACCTTTCAGTTATGCGGATTATTTTAAATCACCAGAAACGTGACCTTTTCTCTGAAATCGCTATCAGATAAACGATACAGCTGACGAACGTCACGTGTCAACATGCTACCGAGCTTTTTCTCAAAAACATTAAGCTGACGAGAAGAGAGAAATTGTTTTGCTCGAGCATAAACTGAGGCTCGATACTTATTGTCCCAGAACTGGCAATAAAAAACGCAAGCTCCCAGAACCACTGCACCGACCGAAATGGCAACGATAAGAAAATAATAATTCATATCTAATGTATTAAAAGTTAAAATATTGAAGGACTCATAACATGCACCACTACATCTGTCAAGAGAAACCCTTGACAGATGGCGCAAAAAAAGTCATATTTCAAACATGGAATTACGTGAATTTAAACAACAACTCAAACCCTATAAAGCACTGCTCGGATTCGACTTTGGAACCAAGCGATTAGGCGTTGCTGTGTCTGACTTATTACTGATGGTTGCTACACCGCAAAAAACCATTT
>CAYLIN010000183.1:0-1869 GCA_964383725.1 uncultured Azospirillaceae bacterium
TTTTAGTTATTTTCATGTCAAATGTCAACTATATTTTTAAGATTTTTGCCTATTCGGACTGTTCTTGTTGTTCCACCAACAACAAACGCTCTTTTTTTAGGCTTTCATAACGAGCAAACACATCTTCAGGAAAAACATCGCTGTTTTCAATCTGTTTCAAACAATTTTTGATCTCATTATCCAGCTGACATAATTGCACCTCAACAATACGAGCATCCAGACTATGACGCATTTTTATCACATCGGAATTTTGCTTTTTCATCATCCGAGAATCAAGCAAATCAGTTGCTGTTTTGATCAAACCTCGTTGTTCTAATCCTGCCTGCAGAGCTTCAAAAGTCATAGCCGCTTCACTATCCTGCATAATCTCAAACATAGCGTCATACAACGACTTCAACTGCGGATTTTTAAGCTCAAAAATAGCCAGTTTTTCCTCGTATTCTTCCAACAATTGCGGATAACTGTAGAGAGCCGACAAAACATATTGCCCCATCAAATCATCAAGACAGGTTTTCACCTCCGCAACCGCAGAAATTTTCGGTCTTGGACGTGGCGGCTGTTGATTGCGATACACCTTACGCTCAAACTGTTTAGGTTGCGACTGATACTCATTTTTACGACGCAAAGCCCCCCGCCCCAATTCATTGTAAATTTTATCTTGCATATCCTGCACATAATAATTCTTCACCGTCACATCGGTAATCTTAGCGACTTCTTCTTTAATATCTTGTTCGATTTTAGCTTTTTGTTCCGGCGTATCACTCGGCACATTTTCAGTATTTTTACGCCATAACAATTCTCTAAGCGGGACAGTTTCCTGTACCACTTTAAGAAATTCATCTTTACCATGCGCTTTTAAAAATTCATCAGGATCAAGCTTATCAGGTAAAAAAGCATATTGCAGTGAATAACCAGCCTTCAAAATCGGCAACACACGGTCAATTGAACGAATTGCCGCACGTACACCGGCACTATCTCCATCAAAACAACAAGTCGGCTCGTTGACAACCTTCCAAGCCTCCTGAATCTGATCCTCTGTCAACGCCGTTCCCAAAGGTGCCACAGCATATGGAATCCCATATTTATCCATGGCAATCACATCCATATACCCTTCGCAGATAATCAAAGATTTGGCATCATATCCGGCTTCTCGAGCATAATTGAGGTTGTAAAGAACACGACGTTTGTTAAAAACAGGTGTTTCCGGAGAATTTAGATACTTAGGCTGACCATCATTCATAATCCGCCCGCCAAAAGCAATCACACGTCCTCTCTTATCCATAATCGGAATCATCACCCTATCACGGAAAAAGTCATGCGACCGACGATTTTTATCTTCGGGAATAGCAATCAAACCAAGCTCAGCCATCTCCGGTTCGCTAATTCCTTTCGAAGCCAATAAGGCTTTTAAGCCGTTTGTATTCGGGGCATAACCAAGACGAAACTTTGCAATAATATCTTCACCAAAACCGCGACGCGCCAGATATTCCCTCGCCTGCGCCCCACCGGTCAAACGGAGATTTTTCTCAAAAAACTTGGCGGCCATTTCCAAAATATCATACTGAGAAGCCCGTTTTTCAACTTGTTCTTTGCTTTCATGAGACAATCGAGGCACACTCAAACCGACTTTATGGGCGAGTTTTTCAACACTCTCCATAAAAGTCAAACCATTGGCTTCCATCTCAAATTTAACGATATCACCATGTGCCCCACAACCGAAACAATGGTAAAAACCTTTAGCCTCATTAACGGTAAAAGACGGCGTTTTTTCATTATGAAACGGACAAAGACCGGTATATTCCCGACCTTTGCGGGTTAATTTAACCTTAGCCCCCACAACATCGGCAATTGAAATTTTTGCCCGTAATT
>CAYLIN010000184.1:0-1811 GCA_964383725.1 uncultured Azospirillaceae bacterium
CGATGTTGATTAAAATCGCCTCTTTGCGTAAAGAAAAAAATATCAAAGAAACCGTAGAAGGCGCACAAGAAGCCGGTAAAAAATATATCAATATTGCATCACAGTTACTGGGAGCCTAATCATGAGTGACAATGTTTTCAGTAAAGATTTGGAAATTAAAAATAAAAAAGGTTTGCACGCTCGTGCGGCTGCCGCTTTTGTTAAAACAGTCGAACCGTTTGATGCTAAAGTTGAGGTTGTGCGGATTGGACAGACTGTCAGCGGTTGTTCAATCATGGGGTTGATGATGCTGGCAGCTGCCAAGGGAACAACCATTCACGTTCAAACTTCCGGCAAGCAGGCTAAAGAAGCTATGGCTGCCATTGAAAAACTTTTAGATAACAAGTTTGGGGAAGAATAAGCGGGATGAAAACAAAAGCACCTCGCAATAAAACTATAGAATTGTCCTCCGAGGAAGCAGATTCTTATGCTGCTTCCTCTCTCCGTTTAAACAAACGGATAACCGCCAAACAGGTGATGAACAAAGTTATTTTTCAGGACAGTTTTGAGGCGATGGATTATTTGCCCGATGCTTGTGTTGATTTATTAATTGCCGATCCCCCATACAATCTGACTAAAAATTTCGGTAGTTCCACGTTTAAGGAAATGGGATTTGACGCGTATAAAGAGTGGCTGGATGCTTGGTTGTCAAAAACGGTTCGCCTGCTTAAAGAGAACGCCTCGATTTATATCTGTTCCGACTGGAAAACCTCAATAGCGATTCCCGAGATTGCCGGCAAATATTTTATTTTGCAAAATCGCATTTCTTGGGAGCGTGAAAAAGGTCGCGGTGCGCAAAACAATTGGAAAAATTGCTTAGAAGATATTTGGTTTTTTACAAAAAGCAAAAATTATACCTTTAATATTGACGCGGTAAAGATTCAACGTCCGGTTATTGCACCTTATCGCGATGA
Source organism: uncultured Azospirillaceae bacterium (assembly GCA_964383725.1). GTDB lineage: Bacteria > Pseudomonadota > Alphaproteobacteria > RF32 > CAG-239 > CAZU01. The sequence continues at coordinate 954 of CAYLIN010000184.1, forward strand.
AAAAGGTCAGCCAAAAGATTGGCAACAAAAAGGCAAACAAAAATATCGCCTGACACACCCGTCTAATGTCTGGACCGATATTTCGATTCCTTTTTGGTCAATGGCTGAAAACACACCTCATCCGACCCAAAAGCCCGAAAAATTGATAGCAAAATTGATTCTGGCTTCCAGTCATGAAAATGATGTGGTTTTTGACCCGTTTTTGGGATCTGGAACCACGGCGGTTACAGCCAAAAAGCTCAATCGCCGTTTTATTGGTATTGAGCGTGAAAAAGAATATGTTGCTTTATCTCTCAAACGTTTGGAAGATGCTTCTAAGAACAAAGAAATCCAAGGTTACTGCAACGGATGTTTTAAACCTCGCAATTCGTAGATGTGTCACTTTGGCTAGGGTCTATTGCTTTCCTGATAATAAAAATTACATTTTTTGAGCAGCGTGAATGAACGCGCTGTAATTTTTAATAGGAGAAAAAGTAATGGAAAGTTCTAAAAAAGAAAGTTCTGCTGCATCAAACTCTGCTTCTCACAGTTCTAACTCAAGCAAATTTACTTCTGGTTCTTCAAAACACAGTTGTTCTTCAAAATAAAAAGAAGATTGATTGTTTTAGTTAATTTAATTAAGGAGAAAAAATATGTGTAAAGATATGAGAGATTCATCTAGTCCGAAAATGTCTGCTTCTTCAACAAATGAGAATCAGAAATCATCTTCTTCAAAAGAAGAAACAACTAAAAAAAGCGGTGGTTGTGGCTGTTCTCGCAATTACTAATCTCTAAACAATCGAAATGCCCTTTGTAAGCACATGTGTTTACAGAGGGCATTTTGTGTTTACTATTTCATTTTATCGATTATATTAAAAA
>CAYLIN010000185.1:0-1703 GCA_964383725.1 uncultured Azospirillaceae bacterium
TTTCTGACGGAGAAATGCAATTCGCACGCGACATGTTGACCGTATTTGGCACGAACAAAACACGTTTTATGTATTCTGATATTGTTGCAATTGTCGATATGTTTACAGAAAACGCGACCAAACATGATGTTGAAAATTTTGAAAAAATAACATTTTCCGCAGATGAAGCTGGCAGAGATATAATCAAATTTAATATAAAGGCACCAGAAATGGATTTTAGCATGACAGAACAAGAAAAGAAATCGGCAGGCTTGGTATCGGTTATAATACCGGTATATAATTGCAAGCAATATTTGGCACGCAGTGTGGGCAGTCTGTTATCGCAGACATATAAAAACATAGAGGTTATTTGCGTTAACGACGGCTCCAAAGACGACAGTCTTGATGAACTGAACCGTTTGGCGGCCCAAGATAAACGCATAAAGGTTATATCACAGAAAAATTCCGGGCCGGCAACCGCGCGCAATGCGGGGCTTAGCGCGGCACGCGGAAAATGGCTGATGTTCTGTGACAGTGATGATTGGTATGATTCTGATGCGATTGAGCAGATGCTGGGCGCAATGCTGGCGAATGACGCCGATATTGTATCGGCAGACAATCGTGTTGTGTGGGAAGACGGTCAAAAATTCAAAGACCGCGTTGTAGCAACCGAATGGCAAAAATTAAAAATTGTAGGCAACTGGCAGATAAATCAGTTTGACAATGCTTTGCAACGCGCCGGGGCCGTATTATGGGGCCGAATGTTGCGCATGGAAAAAATACGCCAGTATGACATTCGCTTTCCCGATGGCTACGAACATGATGACACGGCCTTTATGACTCAATGTTATGCAGTAATGGACAAGATGTTCTGCTTGGACAGGGTTGTTTATAATTATGTAATTCGCAATAACAGTGTAATGGATTTAGTGTACAAAAGAAAAAATTCTGGCAAAGAACTGGATACCTATTATTCCACGTATAAACTATTTGATTTCTTAACTAAAAACGATTTATTTACCAAGAACAATAGCTTGAATTTCCTGCATGTTTTTTATGGCTCCATAAGTTTTGCATTATCCTATATTGACGATATAGACAAACAGGTAGCTGCGCTGGATTTGTACAGGGAGCTGCTGCATAAATTCGGATTTGAAAAGTTGGAAGAATATAAATCTGAATACTTCTATTGGGTTTTGTCGTTGCTGACGATTGGAAATTATTCTGGCGTTCTGAAATATCTTCACATTGCATCTACAAAATGCGGAAATTTGCTTTGGATGATGTCTAAAAAGACTGGTCGCATCCGTTGGTGCTTACTTGGAATACCTGTATTAACAAGAAAATATACAGAAAACGGAATTAAATGGAGGTTGTTTAACATGGTCACAGTAAAGAGGCTTCGCAAATTAAAATCTAAATTAAAATTAGATGACACGACAAATAATAAAAAAGCGGCATCGGGAAGTATCGATCCTATATTCGATAACGCTGTAACCATTTTTATGGCGACAAATAATAATTATGCCCCTAATTGTGCTGTAATGCTGCAATCAATAAAGGATAATGCGAACCCGAAACGAAATTATGATATCGTTATATCCACCAGCGATATGGTTCCTGAATATAAAGATATGATAAAATCCATGGCGACATCAAATATTTCCGTTCGTCTGATTGATGCCAAGGACTTTGTCACAGATATGGATGCTTTGACGTTGAGC
>CAYLIN010000186.1:0-1623 GCA_964383725.1 uncultured Azospirillaceae bacterium
TATGCAAATTCGGCGGATGAGACTGCGAAAGTTATTTCTGCTTATCATGACATTGTTAAAAAGAAAACCAAGAATAATTACAATGCGGATTATAACGCCGCGTTTAAGCGTATTGACAACGCAATTCAAACTTTAGCCAATCAGGTTTTTTACGATTTAGATAAAAAAAGCCTTGATTGTGCTTACCATTCCTTTGAAGAATTCGACCATATCGGTGCAATAGTCACGCGTCAACGTGCGAAAAAAGGCTCTATCTAATCACCAATAACGAATAACTGGTAAGTAACAGTTGCCATAAATGTTTTTTAGGGCTACAGATAAGGTATTACCTGTAACTATTATAAGGATATGCTATGAAAAGATTATCTTTAATCGGATGTGGTCGCTGGGGAACGTTTCTTGGTTGGTATGCGGCTAATTATTGCGGTTTTGATGTTGATATGTATGATATTCCGACATCGCCAAACTTTTTGGAATTGCGAGATACGCGCAAAAACCCGTATTTGACTTTGTCCGATAATATGACCTTGCATGACAACCTGCCGGCTGTTTTGAAGAATGATATTGTCATTGTTTCCATTGGTTGCCAATATTTCCGTGGTTTGTGTAAAGAATTGAGCGCTTATGACTTGAATGGAAAGACATTTTTGCTGGCTATGAAAGGGCTGGAAGAACCCGGTGCTAAAATCATGCATACAATCATGAAAGAAGAAATCAAACAGGATATTCACGTTGCTGTCTTAGCTGGTCCCGGTCACGTTCAAGATTATATGAAAGGTGTTCCTTCTTGCGCCGTTATTGACAGTGATGAAGAAGATGTCAAAGATCGCCTGATTAAATTGTTGCAAAGTGACTTAATTCGTTTGTACTACGGCGCAGACTTAATGGGCAACCAGATTGGCGCTGCGTTGAAGAACGTTATCGGTATTGCTGCCGGTATTTTAGACGGTTTAGAGTGGTACGGTTTGAAAGGGGCTTTGATGGCTCGTGCGCCGATTGAAGTTGGGCGCTTCATCAAACACTTTGGCGGTAATCCGATGACCGCTTATGGCTTGGCTCATTTGGGCGACTACGAGGCAACGTTGTTCTCAAAACATAGCCATAACCGAACCTTTGGCGAAAAATTCGCCCGCGGTGAAGACTTCGGCAAATTGGCGGAAGGAGTGCCGACATTAAAGGCTGTGAAACAAATTGCCGATGCCGAAAATATTGATATGCCGATATGTCAGGCTTTGTATAAGGCTGTCTATGAAAAAGCTGATATCAAACAAACCATTCGCAGCATTTTTGAGCGTGATTTGAAAAAAGAGTTTTATTAATTTGCTATTTGAGAAACCAGATGTTTAGAAATATCCTGTTTTTATTGTTTTGCAGTATTGAACCGGTTATTTTGCATAACATCTGGTTTCAAAAAGAACCCCTGATAGACCTTGATTATACGCTGGTTTGGCTCTTTGCCCTTTGTTTATGGGGAACTCTCCTGACATTGCCTCGTCGATTGATTGCGGTAGCATTCGTTGGGCAGGCTTTAATCGCCATTCTTTTAACTATTTGGCACAAGCATTTTGATAATCCCTTATCATTGTTTGTTATATTTCAGCAGTATCGAGAAGGTTTAGGATT
>CAYLIN010000187.1:0-1613 GCA_964383725.1 uncultured Azospirillaceae bacterium
CGCACAATGGCTGTAATCCCCTGTCCGGCAATTTCTGTAAATTCAACCACATCACTTTCTTGAATATCTGCCGCAAAGGCAGCTCGAATAGATTGCGAAACCGGATGCGCAGAAAAAACACCTGCATAAGCAGCCAATTCCAACAAATCATTTTCCGATATTCCAATACTTTTCATCTGAACAACGTGGAAAACCCCTTTAGTCAATGTTCCTGTTTTATCAAAAACAACGGTTTTGACATCTGCCAAAGCTTGCAAATAATCCCCCCCTTTGACCAAAATTCCATAATGAGATGCCGCACCGATACCCCCGAAAAAGCTCAAAGGAACAGAAATCACCAAAGCACACGGACACGAAATCACCAAAAACGTCAACGCACGATAAACCCAATCATGCCATTCTCCCCAACCACATAACGGAGGAACAACAGCCAACAAAACAGCCGCAATAACAACAATCGGCGTATAATAACGGGCAAATTGAGTAATAAATTTTTCAGTTTTAGCTTTTTTAGACGCTGATGTTTCCACCAAATTCAAAATTTTAGCAACAGTAGAATCACCATAAACTTTTTTAACTTCAATATCCAAAACACCGGAAACAACGACACAACCACTGTCAACCTCATCTCCCACAACCAACTCCCGAGGAACGGACTCTCCTGTTATTGCAGCTGTATCAACCAAAGATCGCCCATTAACAATCACGCCATCTAAAGGAATTTTCTCTCCCGGTTTGACAACAATAATATCACCGATAGCAACTTCCTCCGGCGAAACCGAAAAAACACTGCCGTTACGCTTTACATTGGCATAATCTGGCCGAATATCCATTAACGCGCTGATGGAGCGACGAGACTTTGCTACAGCATAAGATTGAAACAACTCCCCAATCTGATAAAATAACATCACGCCGGCAGCTTCTGAATACTGCCGCAAAGCAATCGCTCCAAAGGTCGCCACAGCCATCAAAAAATTCTCATCAAACAAATGTCCGCGGCTCATATTACGAAAAGCCTTTCGCACGACCGGCCATCCTGCTAATAAATAACTGCCGCCCAATAAAAGTAAAGTAGTATATTCATTCGCAAAAATGAAAGAAAGCGCAAACAACAACAATGCTGTCATAACCTTATACATTTGTTTTTTGAGTTTCATAATCATACACCTTATTATCTAACGACAAATTTCAATTTCATCTTCCAAACTTTTCATGACGGCTTCTGCTTTTTTCAAAACACCTTCAAAAACGGCATCATCTGCTTCTAACGTCATTTTCTGTGTCAAAAATGAAATCGAAACATCTTTAACACCATCCAATTCCCGAACAGCAGCTTCAATCTTAGCAGCGCAGTTAGCACAATCAAGTCCTTCCAAATTAAATGTCTTTCTCATATCAATCTCCTTTTTTATGATGATAGATATATTATAACACAAACAAAAAACATTTCAACAATTATTTAATCGTTTAATGTATATTGTGCAAAAATAACAAAAAAGATAAGAAAAGTATTTGCATTTTAGTTTTGTTTGTTATATACAATCCTTGAAATTTGATAATTGCTTCATCGTCTAATGGTAGGACAGCGGACTCTGACTCCGTTAATCTTGGTT
>CAYLIN010000188.1:0-1581 GCA_964383725.1 uncultured Azospirillaceae bacterium
ACAAGGGGGCTTTAGGCTTTTCCACAGATTATGCCGTGGCATTGGGGTATGAAAAAGATAAGCACAATGCGCCAACTGTTTTGGCTAAGGGGCAAGGAGAAATTGCAGAGAAGATTGTGCAGCTTGCGTTGGATAATGATATTGAAATCCGTCAAGATGCCGATTTGGTGCAAATTTTGAAAGCTGTTGATATTAACGAAGAAATCCCATTGGAAGCTTTTGCTGCGGTGGCAGAGATTATTTCCTATGTTTATCAGCAAAATGGCAAAGAATTATGATTTTTGCATGACGCAAATGAAAAAGCCGTCTGTTCCGGTCGACAGCGGAGACATCTTTAGGTATTTTTCGGATTTGTGCGGATAAGGTAAGCCTGTTTTCTGTTCCCAAAGTTCTTTCATGTTAACCGGAAAGAAGTTTGGATGTGAGGCTAAAAATTTATCAATGACTTCTTCGTCTTCATCAGGTAGAATTGAACAGGTGATGTAAATCAGTCGACCGCCGCTTTTTGTTTTTTCGGCGCCGAGAGATAAGAGTTCGCTTTGTGTTTGTGTCAAACCTTTTAATAATCCGGGGGATAAGCGGAATTTGCCATCCGGTGAGCGACGCCATGTTCCTGTTCCTGAGCACGGGGCATCGATGATGAAACGATCAAAATCACGGTCGGTTGAAGCGACGATGTCAGTTAGTTCAATGTTTTTAACATTAAGGCGTTGTAAGCGTGGTTTGATGGCTTCCAGACGTTTGGTGTTAATATCATGAGCCAGAATATGACCTTTGTTGTTAAGCAGGTGTGCGAGCGTTAAACTTTTTCCGCCGGCACCACAACAATAATCCATGATTTTATGTTCAGGTTTGACATCGCAAAGCAATGAAGCCAGTTGAGAGGCTTCATCTTGTACTTCAATCAGCCCTTCTTGATAGGTGACACAATTGCCGGTGCTGATACGGTCGTCAATCCTTATACCAAGAGGGGAATAAGGTGTGGAAGTTGCTGAAATGCCCTCAGCTTCCAGACGGTGCAGAGCTTCATCTCTGGTACAGAAGTTTACTCTAAAGTCCGCCGGAGCCGGATTGTTTAGAGCTTTGCAAAGTTCCATATTTTTAATTTTGGTAAACAGCCATTGCGGGCATTCGGCCTCAACATCATCGGGATAGGGCTGGTCGTTGTCTTGTTGCAGCCATGATTTTTCATCGTCACTTAATGGCGTTAGTCCGTATTGGCTGCCGTCAAAAATATCTTCAAGCTTATCTTTATTCGCTGTGAGCAGGATTTTTCGCGGTTCGGTGCTTTGTGCGTCAAATTCCAATTTGCGGCGGTTGCGGATAATCGACCAGACTTGGTCAGTAATAAAACGGCGGTCTTTGGAGCCGATATATTTTCTGGCGCGCAGATAGTCGTTGATGATTTTATCCGCGGGATGTTTGTTTTCAAAAATTGTGGTTATGAGGTCTAATACGGCTTGATACCGCGCTCCTGACTGCATGGCGTATCCTTTCTTTTGTCGCTAATTTAACAATAAAAAATTATAAATGCAAGCAGGCAAATTATTTTGCCGAATTTAAGACTCTTTTTAGATTTTG
>CAYLIN010000189.1:0-1566 GCA_964383725.1 uncultured Azospirillaceae bacterium
GGAGGTATACACGATTTCCAATCGTGCGCCTTCGACCACTCGGCCATCTATCCATCATTGATGTGCAACTTATCCTAAGATTTTACATTTTGCAACACAAATTTTATATTTCAGCGTTAAAAAAAAATAAAGCGGCTCTCTTTCAAAAGCCGCTCTGTTTTTATTCACCGTTTTTGATTTTTTCAATCAAATCTTTAACCGATGGAATACCATTACGATACAACGGATCTGTCGCAAAACGATAAACCTGATGTCCTGCAAACAACAAATTGTCAATAATGCTACCATTATGGCTGACATCATACAACGTTTTGTGAATGCAATAAGAACGCGGATCAGGCAAACGACCTGTTGTTCCCTTGGCCTGAGACCAAGATGAAAACTGGCATTGTGACAAACAACCAACGCAATTTTTACGGTCTTCTTTCATCTGAATCCATTCATCAGGACGCAAGAAAACCAAAGTTTCATCTGGTGTTTCTTTCACTTCAATATAACCTGCATTCATCTGGCTATTGGCTTTTTCAGCATCTTCAGACTTAATATAAACAGTCTTTGTTTCACTGAGTTTCAACGGATGAGTATATTCAGCATCCGCTTCTGCTTTGAAGGAAACTTCTCCTTGTTTACGGCGCATCAAGTTTTCAAGAAATGTATTCTTGATTGCTGAAGAGAAGAAACCTGTCGGGCTGAATTTCTGCAAAATGACATCGCCTTTTTTCAACTGCAACATCAACCGTTTCCAAGCATCGCTGATAGGACTTTCCTTTGTAATCATCGGACGAGTACCAAACTGGAACGCAATCGGGCCAATTTCCGGATTATCAATATAATCCTGCCACTCATTCAAAGACCAAATACCACCGGCTAAAATAATCGGACGATCACTTAAACCCAATTCATTCATTGTCTTGCGCAATTCAACCAAACGAGCATACGGTGTTTGCGGCTGCATTGGATCTTCAGCATTTGACAAACCATTATGTCCGCCTGCTAACCATGGATCTTCATAAACAACACCGCCCAAAAACTCTACAAAGCGGTTATATGCGCGTTTCCACAAAACTTGAAAAGCACGAGCAGAAGATACAATCGGATAGTAGTAAACACCGAATTTGGAAGCAATCTCGCCTAAACGATATGGTAAACCTGCACCGCAAGTCACACCGTTAATCAAGCCCTTGGCGCGTTCCAACACACCGGTTAAAATCTGTTCAGAACCGCCGAGCTCCCATAACATGTTCATGTGAATACGGCCATTGCCACCGGCAACTTCATGTGCAATCTGAGCCTGAGCAACACCGCCTTTAATCGACTGTTCAATCATTTCATTATGACGATCTTGACGGCTTTTTTTGAGATATTTCTCCAAAATAACATTGCCGAAAGTATCATAATAGTCTGGACTGACACCTGAAAAAGTCCCGACGCAATTCTCGTGAGCCCATGCTCCACTGCTGCGTCCGTCACTGGCATTAATGCCTTTTCCGCCTTCAATCAGCGGATAGACTTCCTTTCCGGAAATCATTATCGGATTTAACTTTTTCAACTTTTTTTCCTTAAATA
>CAYLIN010000190.1:0-1516 GCA_964383725.1 uncultured Azospirillaceae bacterium
AACAGATTTATGAAAACTATGTTCCCGCCAGAGGCTTTAACTCATATTTACGGCGAAGTGGTTGCCGAACACGGCTTGACACAATTGCGTATTGCCGAAACAGAAAAATATGCTCACGTTACATTTTTCTTTAACGGCGGTGAGGAAAAAGAATTCAAAGGTGAAGAAAGAATCCTTATCCCCAGTCCGAAAGTTGCAACTTACGACCTGAAACCGGAAATGAGCGTTTATGAAGTTACCGATAAGCTGGTTGAAGCTATTGAATCAAAGCGTTTTGATACGATTATCTGTAACTTTGCCAACGGAGATATGGTTGGGCATACCGGTATTATGGAAGCCGCGTTGAAAGCTGTTGCCGCTGTTGACGAATGTTTAGGGCGTGTTGAAGCCGCTTTGAAGAAAGTCGGCGGTGTGATGATTGTGACTGCAGACCATGGAAATGCAGAAAAAATGGTTGATGAAAAAACCGGTGAACCGTACACAGCTCATACTGTTGGTAAGGTTGCGACTATTTTGGTTAATGACCAAAGCGGTGTTTGCCGAATGAAAGATGGTAAACTGGCTGACTTGGCACCCACGATGTTAGATTTATTGGGGATTGAAAAACCACAAGAAATGACGGGAAATTCTTTGTTGGTTAAATGTTCCGCCTAACAGGGGCTTGCTAAATGACACTTAAAACAGCTTTTAGATATACAGCTTTTTGCCTGATTGCCAATTTTTGGCTTTCAGGCGAGGCTGGAGCTGTTAGTGTTTCAAAATCAGAATTAGCTAAAATGGAACAAAAAGTTGCCGCTGAAGAAATGGAACACAAAAAACTCCAGGCTCAGGCAACGCAAATTAATTTGGAATTAAGTTCCGTCAGCAAAGAAATGGTCAAAGCGGCTAAACTCATTCAAAACAATGAAGAAAAATTGTCACAAATGGAAACTCAACTTGAAAAGCTTAAAGTTGATCTGAAAACGGCAGAAGAAGGATTTACCGAAGAAGATGACAACCTGATAAAAACATTGTCTGCTCTGCAAAATTTGGCATTAAAACCAACAGAGGCCTTGTTTGTGCAGCCATTGACCCCGGTTGAAATTATCCGTAGCGCCATGCTCTTGCGTGAAACAGTTCCTTTTTTGCAAGAAAATGCGGAAAGAATCCGTAAAGAACTGGAAGCTATTGAGAAGAAAAAGCAATTGGTTGAACAGCAGTTTGTGCAAATATCAAAGCAAAAAAAGATTTTAGAAACCGAGCATGAACGTATGCGGATTTTGGTTCAAAAGAAATCGCGTATGCGTAATGCCGTAGAAATCCAAAGTGAGAAAGCTAAACGTAATGTCGATAAGTTGGCTACTCAAGCTCAGGATTTGCGCGATTTGCTCGGCAAACTGGAGCAGCAACGCTTGGAAAAACAACGTAAAGAAGAAGAGGCCAGACGTATTGCTCAACAAAAAGCTGAAGAAGCTCGCCGCTTGTCTGAAAAAAATCGTGATGAAAAACAAACTGTTGACTTGATAAAATCACAACC
>CAYLIN010000191.1:0-1502 GCA_964383725.1 uncultured Azospirillaceae bacterium
GTTAATTTAACCTTAGCCCCCACAACATCGGCAATTGAAATTTTTGCCCGTAATTCATCAAGAAATTTTTGTAAATCTGGTGTCGCCATCCTATTCCCAATCTAGCGTCCAATAAAGTTGGATAAAGTGCTGTGCTGCGCTGACTGAAGCGAACGACGTGTATAAAAATAATACACAAGAGAGCTGAAGTCTAGCATGACAACACTTTAGCAAACTTTTATCCTAATAGACCTTTGATGACCCCGTTAGCCTTTCCCATATCCAACTGTCCGGCATATTTGGCTTTCAGTGCCCCCATAACTTTACCCATGTCTTTCATAGAGGCTGCACCTGTCTCGGCAATCAAAGTCTTAACCACGGCCTCAATCTCAGCCTCATTCATTTGTTTGGGAAGAAAACGCTCAATAACGGCAATCTCTTTTTTCTCTTTTTCAGCCAATTCCGGACGATTGCCGTCAGTATACATTTTGATAGAATCATTGCGTTGCTTAATCATTGTCTGCATCATTGACAACAGTTCGGCATCAGTAGCTTCTTTGGCACCTTTACCACGAGCTTCCACATCTTTTTCTTTCATGCCGGCAATAATCAAACGAACCGCTCCGGTTGTTTCGGCATCATGAGCCAACATTGATTCTTTCAAGGTTTTTTGCAAATCTTCTCTTAACATAATTTTCTCCTTTATAAACACATTGGCGATAGTTTACTTTCTTTGCCACAAAAAATCAACTTCAAAAATTTTTTTGATTGTCATTAGCTTATCATCGTATTATTTATAAGAAAGATTAATTATTTAAGGAGAAAAAGATGTCAAAATTTCTGCCGGCTCTGGCTTTAGCTTTGATGGCAACACCACTCATCGTTCATGCTGACGATATTATTAACGCCGATGTTGAAAAAGCTTTTGAAGAAACCAATCAGTCAATGCAAAAATCCATGGAACAGATGGACAAATCCATGCAAAAAGTCATGCCACAGATTGCCAACAGCATGTCACAAATGATGGATGAAGTTATGAAATCCCTCCCTCCGTTGATGTCTGCAATTGAAAAAAATCAAGTGTTGAGTAAAGCCTCTGCCGAACTGAACCGCCAATTTCAAGAAAATTTGAAAGAAGTCACCCAAAATTTTGAAGAAGAAATCGCCGCCGCTCCGACTGTTGCTGTTGATGAATTTGAAATGTCCGGCTCGCGTATGGTAAACGGCAATCAGATTGACTATGCCGTCACTCAAAACACCGAAGAAACACAAAAAATTGCTAAAATTATTGATGCTAAAATCAGCGGTGACAACGCTAAAGATATCAAAATCACCGACTTGAAAAAAGACAACATCGATGCCAAACACTTCAAACTGGATTCTATGGACGGTAATGTTTTCTTGTTGTATAACCCAACACCGGAACAAGCTTTTATCACCGGTAATTTTAACAACAAATTGAACATAAAAATCCAGGTTGAAGGCAAAGACGCACTCAAACAAGCCAAAGATTTTATAACAGG